>CAIVBX010000125.1 GCA_903904275.1 uncultured Pseudomonadota bacterium | reverse complement strand
TTGATATAGTTGTCACATGACAACATCATTTTTTTAACGATTTATTTTTATGTATGTTGGAGAGTTTTTATGGCACAAAAAATTGCAATCAATTGTTATGGCAGAATTGGACGTTGCATCGTTCGCGCAATTTATGAAACAAATCGGACAGGTGAATTCAAAGTTGTAGCGATTAACGATTTGGGCGATGCAAAAACCAATGCACATTTAACGAAATACGATACGGTTCATGGAAAATTTCCGTTTGATGTCAGTGTTGACGGCGATTTCATTGTTATCAATGGCGATAAAATTCGCGTATTAGCTGAACGTGATCCATCAAAATTACCATGGAAAGAATTAGACGTTGACGTGGTTCATGAATGCACAGGTTTATTTGTTAGCAAAGAAAAAGCCTCTGCTCATTTAGCGGCTGGCGCAAAAAAAGTCATTATTTCAGCACCAGGCGGTACAGACGTTGATGCAACGATTGTTTATGGCGTAAATCACGATATTTTAAAAGTCAGCGACACTGTTATTTCAAATGCGTCTTGCACGACAAATTGTTTAGCTCCTTTAGTCAAACCGTTAATTGACACAATTGGCATTGAACATGGTTTGATGACGACTATTCATTCTTATACAAACGACCAAGTTTTAACCGACGTTTTCCATAAAGATTTACGTCGCGCACGTTCTGCTACGCAATCGATGATTCCAACAAAAACAGGTGCAGCAGCGGCTGTCGGTTTAGTCATTCCGTCAATGCACGGTAAATTAGACGGTTTTGCAATGCGTGTTCCCACGATTAACGTTTCTGTTGTCGATTTATGTTTCACTGCATCGCGTGACACGACAAAAGAAGAAATTAACAGCATTTTAAAAGCGGCTTCAGAAGGCGCGTTAAAAGGTGTTTTGGCTTATAACGATGAGCCATTAGTTTCACATGATTTTAATCACAATCCTGCGTCATCAATTTTTGAATCGTCTTTAACCAAAGTGACAGGCGGCAATTTTGTGAAAGTACTTTCGTGGTATGACAACGAATGGGGCTTTTCAAACCGAATGCTCGATACCTCGTTAGCGTTAATGAACGCGAAATAAAATTCACTTAAAGACAGGTGTCACGATGAGACGCACGAAAATTTTAGCGACATTAGGTCCTTCGACTGATAAAGAAGGCGTACTAGAAGCATTATTCAATGCAGGCGTTGATGTTGTACGCCTGAATTTTTCACATGGTAGTGCCGAAGACCATATCGAACGCGCTCGCCAAGCTCGTGAAATAAGTAAAAAAATGAATTGGCAAGTCGGTATTTTAGGCGATTTACAAGGACCCAAAATTCGGATTGCTCGATTTAAAAATAAGAAAGTTTTTTTGAATGAAGGGCAACGTTTCGCACTCGATTTACATTTAGGTTTGGACGAGGGCGACCATGAACAAGTGGGTTTCATTTATGAACCTCTTGCCGAAGAAGTTTGTATCGGTAGCCGTTTATTACTCGATGACGGACGAATCGTGTTGGATGTCGTTAACGTTGAAAATGGACGCATCAATTGCACAGTAGCCGTTGGTGGTGATTTGTCGAATAACAAAGGTATTAACTTGTTAGGCGGTGGATTATCTGCACCTGCTTTAACTGAAAAAGACAAAGAAGTTATTATTACAATTGGAAAAATCGATTGTGATTATGTTGCTGTTTCATTTCCACGTTGCCCTGAAGATTTGCACGAAGCGCGTCGTTTATTGAAAGATGTTGGCTGTAATGCAGGCATTGTTGCCAAAATTGAACGTGCTGAAGCGGTAGAAAATGATGACATCATGGATGCCATTATTTTAGCTTCTGATGTTGTGATGGTAGCGCGAGGCGATTTAGGTGTTGAAATTGGTGATGCCAATTTACCCGCAATGCAGAAAAAACTCATTCGACGCGCTCGCTCACTTGACCGTGTTGTTATCACTGCTACGCAAATGATGGAATCCATGATTGAAAATGCGATTCCTACTCGTGCGGAAGTTTTTGACGTAGCGAATGCCGTTTATGATGGTACCGATGCCATTATGTTGTCGGCTGAAACAGCTTCAGGCAAATATCCTGTAAAAGCCGTTGAAGCGATGAATCGAATTTGTATTGAAGCGGAAAAACAAGACATTGTTCGTGTGTCGCACCATCGCGTTGACCGTGAATTTACTCGTGATGAAGAAGCTATCGCGATGGCGGCAATGTATATGGCAAATCATACAAATGTAAAAGGGATTGCTGCCTTGACAGAATCTGGCACAACACCGCTTTTGATGTCACGAATTAGTTCTGGAATACCGATTTTTGCTTTAAGTTGTCAACCTAAAACTTTGGGTAAAGTAACGCTTTATCGTGGTGTCATTCCCATTTATTTTTCGCATGAAGCACAAACCCATGTTGAAGTAAATCGCGATATTATCAAACAGTTACGCCAATATGGTATGGCACAAACTGACGATAAATTCATCATTACTAAAGGTGATTTAGCGGGCGCAAAAGGCAGTACCAATGATTTGAAAATTGTGACAGTTGGTCACGAATTGACACCATAAAATCAACAGTGAAAACTTACACAATTAAGGAGAAATGTTAATGAATGCTGAATTTGACACATTATTAAAACAATTGCGCGATGAATTTATTGAAGAATTTCCAGAACGTTGTGATGCAGTTGAAGAAAGTGTTTTAGCGTTTGATCGTGGCACACCAGGTGCATTCGATGATATTTATCGTCGTGTTCACAGTTTAAAAGGTTCAGGCAGTCAATTTGGCTTTTCGATAGTGACATCAATTTGCCATCAATTTGAAAGTTTTTTGAGTAGCGGCAATTTTAACACTGAACAACTCAGCATGAATTATGCGTTGAGTTATGTTGATTTATTGAAGCAAGTCGCCGAAATCATTGGTAATGACAATGCATCAACTCAACATATCGAACAGGAACTAGATGAATTACGCAAATCGAGTTTGCCTGGTCGTGCGACAGTGATGTTAATTGAACCGTCTGCCTCTCGTCGCAAATTATGCCAAGGTGTTTTAGCGCAATTAGGTGTGCGTATTGTTGTGCAAGAACGCGGTATGGCGGCATTAGAGCAAATGTTACACGAACCTTTTGATTTAGTTGTTGCGGCGCGTGAATTACCTGATTTAAACACCGTTGCAGTTGTTGCGGCATTGCGTGAATCAAGTGGTAAAAATAAACACGTTCCCGTTATTTTAGTTAGTAGCAACACCACGCCAATTCCTGATTATTTAATCATTAACGCTGTGTTAGCGCGGGATGCCCAATTTATTCCGAATTTAACCAAAGTTGCTAGTAACATTTTGGCAAAGCATAAATAACCATTTTGTCCAAGAATGAAAAGGTTCAAGGTGTTGTCACTTTGAACCTTTTTTGCATTTAATCTTTTACTTTTTTTCAAATGAACATCAATTCTCAAAAACTCTCCAGCGCACGATTCGCGCAAGCTACCAACGCATTTGTTGAAATTTTCACCGCCTCAGTTGATTTTGATAAACGTATGGCAAATCAAGATATTCAAGGCTCACTTGCTCACGCAAAAATGCTGTGCGAAGTCGGTGTTTTAACTGTTGAAGAACGCGATTTAATTATTCGCGGGTTGACACAAATTCATGGCGAAATTGAACGTGGTGAATTTGAATGGTCGATTCAGCAAGAAGATGTTCACATGAATATCGAAGCTCGTTTGACGCATTTGATTGGTATTGCAGGAAAAAAACTGCACACAGGACGTTCTCGAAATGACCAAGTTGCCACGGATATTCGACTTTATTTGCGTGACGAAATTGGCGCGATTAGCGTTGAATTAAAACGTTTGCAAACCGCGATTTTAGATTTGGCAGAACAACACACAGAAACCATTATGCCAGGTTTCACGCATTTGCAAGTCGCGCAACCGATTGTTTTTGGACATCATTTAATGGCGTGGTTTGAAATGCTTGCGCGAGATGCAGACCGATTGTGTGATTGTGCAAAACGCTTGAATGTTTCGCCACTCGGTGCGGCTGCGTTAGCGGGAACAAGTTATCCTATCGACCGACATTTCAGTGCGGAGTTATTAGGTTTTTCCCATCCGACAGCGAATTCTTTAGATTCTGTTAGCGACCGCGATTTTGCAATTGAATTCACCGCAACTGCGAGTATTTTGATGATGCACTTGTCGCGTTTTTCAGAAGAATTGATTTTGTGGGCTTCGGCGCAGTTTGATTTTATTGATATTCCTGATGCGTTCTGCACAGGTTCTTCAATTATGCCGCAAAAGAAAAATCCTGATGTGCCTGAATTAGTACGCGGAAAAGCAGGGCGTGTGACAGGGCATTTAGTCGCGTTGTTGATGCTAATGAAAAGTCAGCCGCTCGCGTACAACAAAGACAATCAAGAAGACAAAGAACCGCTGTTTGATACCGTCGATACGTTACTAAATTGTTTGCGTGCTTACGCCGACATGGTGCCGCATTTGACTCCAAAAAAAGAAAATATGTACCGCGCAGCGAAACAAGGTTTTGCGACCGCAACTGATTTAGCTGATTATTTAGTTCGTAAAGGTTTGGCGTTCCGTGATGCACATGAAATTGTCGGTTTAGCAGTGCGTTTGGGCGTTGAAACAAAACGTGATTTGTCAGAAATTTCACTTGCAGAATTACAAACATTTTCGCCGTTAATTGGTGAAGACGTGTTTGCCGTTTTATCACTCGAAGGCAGCGTTGCTGCACGTTCACATATTGGCGGCACTGCACCTGAAACTGTGAAAGCAGCGATTGTAACGGCGCGTCAAAACCTGATTTAATCATGATAACTTCTGATTCGTTCAAATCGTTATTGCTGTTTTTAGATTTCACTCAAAACAGCAATGTCTACAGTAAAACCTTTGCGAATGGCGCAGTTTTAACCGCTGATTTTGATAAACAAGAATTGATTTATCCCGAATCACAAGGTTTGAAAATCAACGAGCGACAAACTTGCAATTTCAAAGCAGATGAAAATTTTGTTGTGTTTGAATGCGTGCATCGTTTGCTTGAGAAAGGTTACGCGCCTAAATCGATTGAACTTGAACCGAAATGGAAAGTGGGACACGGTGCAAGTGGTGGACGTGCAGATATTTTAGTCAAAGATAGACAAGGTGATTCTTTACTGATTATTGAGTGCAAAACCGCTGGCAAAGAATTCAACAAAGCATGGCAAAACACCTTAGAAGATGGCGGACAATTATTCGGTTACGCGGCAAATGAAGCTCCTGAATTCTTATGTTTGTATGCGTCAGATTTTGTTAATGAAGACGTTAAACACAATTACTATTTAATTAGTTTAAAAGACAGTGACGATTTTTTAGCTAAAAATTCCAACACCGAATCTGCCCGTTTTAGCAACGCTCGAACTCGTGAGCAATTGTTTGAAGTTTGGAAAACTAGCTACGACCAAGATGCCATGACGAAAGGTATTTTTGAACATAGCGTTCAAGCCTACATTTTGGGTAAGCAAAAAGTTTATCTCGAAGATTTACAAACATTAAGCGGTGAAGATATTCAACCCAAATATCACGAATTCGCCACGATAATGCGCCAGCACAACATTTCAGGGCGTGAAAATGCGTTTGATAAATTGGTGAATTTGTTTTTGTGTAAAATTTTAGATGAATTCAATAATGAAAATGTCGAAGTCGAAAATCAAGATTTAAAATTTTATTGGGGGGGGTACGCGCAAGATTCGTATTTCAATTTAATTGACCGTTTGCAAGAGCTTTATCAAAAAGGTATGGATAAGTTTTTAGATGAGCCTGTAACGTATGTTGATAATGCGGCGGTCGATAATGCGTTTCGTTATTTTCAAAATAAACCCGATGCTACACGCGACACCGTTAAAGAATTATTCAAGCAACTCAAGTATTTCACCAACAGCGATTTTGCGTTTATCGATGTACATAACGAAACCCTGTTTTATCAAAATGCGACCGTTTTATTGAAAATCGTCAAGATGTTGCAAGACATTAAATTGTTGCAAAAAGACAGTAATAATCAATTTTTAGGCGATTTGTTTGAAGGCTTTTTAGATAACGGCGTAAAACAATCAGAAGGACAATTTTTCACGCCAATGCCGATTTGTCGCTTCATTATGCAGTCATTACCATTGGAAAAACTGTTTTTTAACAGCGAAGAACCACCCAAAGCGATTGATTATGCGTGTGGGGCGGGACATTTTTTAAATGAACTTGCCATGCAAATTACGCCGTTTATTCAAGATAAAGCCGCGCATTATTCGCAATTTTACGGTATCGAAAAAGAATATCGTTTGTCAAAAGTCGCCAAAGTTTCCGCGTTTATGTATGGTCAAAATGAAATTAACATCATTTATGGCGATGCTTTAGCCTTGCACGCAAAAATCGAAAACGACAGTTTTTCATTATTGGTGGCAAATCCACCGTATAGCGTGAAAGGTTTTTTGGCGACATTAGACAAAAAAGAACGCACTAAATATGAATTATTCAAAACCATCAATGACAAAAGCATTGAATCCAACAATTCGATTGAAACGTTTTTTATTGAACGTGCAAAACAACTTTTAAAAGTTGGCGGTGTGGCGGCAATTATTGTTCCGTCGTCGATTTTGTCCAATAGCGACAGCACTTACACCGCTACTCGTTCATTGTTACTCGCGTATTTTGACATCGTTTCAATTGTCGAATTTGGCTCTGGCACATTCGGCAAAACAGGCACAAATACCGTGACGTTATTTTTGCGACGTAAAAAAAGAATGCCTGAAGTCGCGCATCATTACGCTTGCCGCGTGAAATGCTGGTTTGATTTTCAAGATTTAGAAAACAAATGTTACGAAGACGCGCATTTAATTCACAAATACTGCGCTCACATCGGCATTTCGTTTGATGAATACGAAACGCTGTTAAATGGCAAACCGTCTGCTGAATTACTCGCACATGAAATGTTTGTCGATTATCGAAAAGATTTTGAAAATTCGAGCGACATCACAAAATTAAAAACGCAAAAATTCTTCAAAGATTTCACGCCAGCGCAAAAACAAACCGAACTTGATAAACGTTTTCGTGCGTATTTAGAACGGATTGAAAAAGACAAATTGCTGTATTTCGTGTTGGCTTACGACAATCCACAACCTGTTTTGATTATCAAAAGTCCAGCGGATAACAAAGAACAAAAAGCGTTTTTAGGTTATGAATGGAGTGGTCGAAAAGGTGACGAAGGCATTAAATTAACTACCGATTCAAACGGCAACCACTTAACGCCGCTTTATGACGAAACCAACCGTGATAATCCCGAAAAAATTAACGCTTTAATTACGCAAAATTTTTTAGGTAACTTGTCAGCGATTCCCAAAAATTTACAGCCTTTCGCATCGTTGGTGAATTTGGTTGATATGCTTGATTTTTCGCGCAAAGATTTTGATAAAACGATTTCACTGAATGTTAAAAAAGCAGAGTTTGAAATTGAATCGCGTTGGGAAATAAAAAGGCTTTCTGATTTAGTCCAAATCATTGGTGGAGGAACACCTGATACAAAAATTTCAAATTACTGGGGTGGTGATATTCATTGGTTGAGTGTTGTAGATTTTAATACTGACAGTCGGTTTGTGAGTACAAGTGAAAAAACAATCACGGCATTAGGTTTAAAAAATAGCAGTACAAAATATCTGCAAAAAGGTGATTTAATTATTTCAGCGCGAGGAACAGTTGGCGCACTTGCACAATTAGCTGTTCCAATGACTTTCAATCAATCCTGTTATGGATTAAGGGCAAAAACAGAAATTCTTGATGCTGGTTATTTATTCTACGTTTTGAAGCAAGAAATTCAACAATTCAAATCAAATGCTTACGGAAGTACATTTGGTTCAATCACAACAAAAACATTCGATATTATTAAAATCCCTTTGCCGCCTTTAGAAATTCAACAGCAAATCGTGCGTGAATGTGAAACGATTGATTTGGAAGTTGAAAAAGCAAGTTTAGAAATTCAAAACGCAAAAATAGCTATTGATGAAACGGTGCAATGTTGTTTTAACAGCGGTTTTGATATGAAAAAACTCGATGACATCACCGACGTTAAAAATGGCGGCACACCTGATACAAAAAATAAAACGTATTGGGAAAATGGCGAAATTTGTTGGGCAACGCTTGTTGATACTAAAAATAAATACTTGCTCGATACACAACGCAAAATCACAGTTGACGGTTTAAAAGGTTCTAGTGCAGTTTTGTTGCCAGTGAATACGATTATTTTTTCAAGTCGCGCCACAATTGGCGAAGTGACAATTGCAAAAATTGAAACGGCAACAAATCAAGGTTATAAAAACTTTATTTGCGATGCCAACGTTTTAAATTACGAATACCTTTATTTCATTTTGAAAGCGTGCGGCAAAGAAATTGAAAGTTTAGCAACAGGAATGACGTACAAAGAAATTAACGCGACCAGTATTAAAAATTACAAAATCCCCGTCCCAGATTTAGAAACACAACAAAAAGTAGTTTCTGAAATTGAAACGTTTGAAAAGCAAATCGACGACGCGCAAAAAGTAATTGATGGAGCGGCGAGTAGAAAGGCGGCGGTTTTGAAAAAATTTAACAACATTTAACTTTTAATAACTTATGAAATTAGCAACATTTACTTATCAAAATCAAACGCGCCTTGGCGCAGTTATCGAAAATCACATTGTGGACGGTTTAGTGGATGCCAGTTTGCCGACCGATATGATTGAATTTTTAGAACAAGGTGACGGTGCATTACAAAAAATGCAGGCGTTGATTTTGTCTGAACAAAATCGAATTCCGCTTGCAGACGTGAAATTACTCGCGCCCATTCCGCGACCGCGCAAATTTTTAGGCATTGGCTTAAATTACGCCGACCATGTTGACGAAACGGGTTTAGAAAAACCTGAATACCCGATGTTTTTTACCAAACAAAGCAGTTGCGTGATTGGTCAAGGCGATGCCATTCAAATACCGCCCGTTTCTGAAAAAGTCGATTACGAAGGTGAACTTGCGTTTGTGATTGGTAAAAAATGCAAAAATGTTTCTGTTGAAAACGCACACGATATGATTGCAGGTTTTACGATTGTGAACGATGTCACGGTGCGCGATTGGCAATTTAGAACGCCAACGTGGACAATTGGAAAATCATTCGACACGCATGGACCTATGGGACCTTGGATTGTGACGGCAGACGAAATTTCAAATCCACACGCTTTAAATTTAAAAACGTGGGTTGATGATGAATTGCGCCAAAATTCCAATACTTGCTACATGATGTTTAATTGTTACGAAATGATTGCCTACTTATCGCAAGCCATGACACTTGACGTTGGTGACGTAATTTCAACAGGAACGCCCAGCGGCGTTGGAGTGAAAATGAAACCGCGCGGTTATTTGAAAGCAGGGCAGGTTGTAAAAATTGAAATTGAAGGAATCGGAACCCTAGTAAATTCGGTATTGTGATGAATCAAAAACACGTTCTAAATGCCCGTCGATTACTTTGTCCAATGCCCGTTATTCGCACACAAGAAAAAGTAAAAACATTAAAAACGGGCGATATTCTCGAAGTAATTTGTACGGATTCGGGTGTTCTACAAGATATTCCTGCATGGTGTCGCATCAATGGACACAAAATTTTGGACTTATTTAATAATGAATACGATTACGTTATTGTCCTAGAAGTCGGTTAAAAATTACGCACCCCACGTTCTCACATCGCCCGTATCTAAATGAACAAAATTAGAGGCTGAATAATAACCTACACCGCCGCGTTGCATCGACAAGGCGGCATCTCGAATGGTGCTTGCGTGATAACCGTCCAAACGAATATCAATCGCGCGTCCTTGCATGTGCAAACTGTTTTTAGCAACACCATCGCTATGACGACGTAGATTCGCATTCGTTTCAGGTGAACGATAACCCGAAATCACATTAAATGGACGACTGACACCTAAACGTAATTTTAACTCGTGCAGTTGATCAAGTAATGCGGGGTCAATTGGGTGAATATCGCCTGTATGATAATCACGCAATACATAATCAATTTCTTGCAACGCATCTTCAATATACAAACCACGTTCAAAATAGGTTAATCGCAATCTATCACCTGTGTGTGGATTTTGTAGTGAAATCATTTTTGATGGAATTTTTCGAGTGAAATACTGGCGTTCTTCAGGGGTATCTAAAACGACTAATGCGTCATCTTGATACATTCGACTGCGCGTTGCGAGTTGAATGCGTCCGTGTCTCGTCGCGTGTGCATAATGATTTTTGTGCGAATGATGCGAAGCGAGTTGTTCATGAACACGACGATGATCGCTTTTTTTCGCTAATCGAGTTGAAATAACATTTTTAAGTTTTTGATGTGATTTTGATGCAATGTGTGTCGTTTTTGTCGTGTGTTTTTGTGCAGTCTTTCGGACACTAAAATTTCTTGCTTTTGCACTAGCAATGTCTGTTCCTGCTATCAATAGCAACGAGCCGCAAGCAAGATTCGTTAAAAATTTACGTCGGGAAGACAAAAATTTGTGGTCGTGATTTGCGAAATTTTCTGTTTGTGAACTTTGCATAATGAATTCTAACTCAAGGAAACTATTGGATTTATTGTCGTGGCGAAATCTTAAATACGCCTTAAACGTCCTTTTATAATAACCTCTTAAATAGTGATTGCAAGCCTAAAAAGCTCGTAGCTACTAGAATTAACTTAAAGTTTAAACGTCAACTTTGCTTTTTTATTGATGTTTTTTTAAATTAAAAATTATATGCAATGAATCTTATCGAAAAGATGTTTGATGTCGTTGACACAGAAAAAAAGCGTGTGAACAATTTTGATGCTTGAAAACGACGTGCGAGAAGCAAGCCCGTCGTTATTTCAGCGAATATGAAAAAGAATAATTTACTATCATGTTTCAAGCAACGTAGAAAAATATGGCTCACCAGAATCGTTAATCAATCGACCACTGTCCGTTGGATTACGAGAAAGGAACTGAAACAAATGTGGACTGTGTAGAGTTCTTTTTTTAAACTGAACTATTTCAGAAGCATGATTTTGACCAATAACCGCATTGAGAACTGTGTCTATCATTTCGGACAAATTATTCATAATAATCACCATCATAAAAATAAAAACAAGCAACGAGAAATTTCTGTTTTGTCACGGATCAAATTTATCATTCAAGTCTCAAATTTTGGTGCAAGAATTTGAAAGTATAAAAAAAGGCGATGCGATACGAATTTAAACGCCGCCATGTTTTATTTTTTGCGTACTAATGCCATTACGAAGTACACCGATTTTTTTAGTATTTCACGATGTTTATCCGTTAGTGGTGCAAAAAGAATACGCAAGACAGCAGATAAAACTTTGTCAGAGCCTTTGAGATTTATTAGAGAAGTTTTAATTTCCGTGTAATGCGAAGTGTCTCTGTGGCGAGTTGGGTTGTCGTATATTGAGTATTTCAATCCTAATTCTTGATGATTTTCTACTAATCTATGATGGTGGAGATGTAAAATTGGGTAAATCGCTGACGTATATGCGATAGGTCCCGTTGTTCTTAGTGTACCAACTTGACCTATCCCGTGAATTTCTGGCATATAGTCATCAATATTTTGTAACACATATTCAATGACTCGTTTAATGAATGGATGACCTGACGCTGCAATAATATGCCACTGTTGGAATTCTCTAGCACCAATTTGAGTGAGTTCAGGATGATAATTCCACCTTTCCATTTTTACCCCATCTGAAGATCCCCAATGAGAGAGAATATACTGGTCGTCAGGATAGATTATCGTATCCAACGGCTTTTCCAATGAGCTTTTAATATCCAGATATACACCGCCTTTTTTATAAATGAGAAGATAACGAAATAAATCTGCTCTTGCCGCACCATATTTCGGAGAAATTCGATTGTAGTAATCCAGTATTACGTCACCGTAATAATCTTTTATAAATTTAACAATATCTGCATCATCATAAAGTACGAATTCCCAAGATGGATTTTGTCGTTTTAGTTGATTGATATTGTCTAAGTATTCGGAAGGCACATCTTTTGTTTTATAGGTTTGATGTAAAATTTTAGGGATTCGATCACTTACGGAAAATTCTGGTAATAATCCAATTTTAGGTTTTTGGTTTAATTTTAGACGGTTAAGCATGGTTTTTCTCCGTATCGATAGTTGTGTTAATTGCCATAAATTTTATTTTTTGTGTTTAGTTAACATCATTATTTATTATACAGGCTACGTTATCTCTGTTATTAACCTATTTTTCTCAACAATCTATTTTACCAATTTGGTTTTTCCTACTGTAAAGCAACTATAATCAGCCATATTTTTGTAATGTAAATTTATATTCTATGACCACACCAAAACCAACACGTCACCTTCTTGGTATTTCAGGTGGAAAAGACAGCGCGGCGTTAGCGATTTATATGCGTGACAAAGTCCCCGAAATGGAATACTTTTTTGCCGATACGGGCGCAGAACTACCCGAAACCCTCAAATTTGTTGACCTTATGGAAGATTATCTCGGTAAAGAAATAGTGCGAATTAACGCGGGACGTGATTTTGATTTTTATATGAAATTACACAACAACTATTTGCCTTCTGCACAACAACGCTGGTGTACGATTAACTTAAAATTAAAACCTTTTGAAGATTTTGCAGGCAATGACGAGGTTATTCAATATGTTGGAATTCGTGCTGACGAACCTGAACGAGCGGGTTATTTATCCAGCAAGCCAACAATTACAACGCGCCTTCCATTTCGAGAAGATGGTTTAGCAAAAGAAGACATCATTAACATTCTTAATGAATCTGGTCTTGGAATGCCAAAATACTACGAATGGCGTAGTCGTTCGGGGTGTTATTTTTGTTTTTTTCAGCGAAAAATTGAATGGATCGGACTTTTAGAACACCATCCCAAATTATTCGAAGCAGCAAAAAAATATGAAAAATTCGACGAAAAAACAGGCAAGCGTTTTACATGGTCAGAAAGGGAATCGTTAGATGAAATTGAAGCTAGAAAAGATGAAATCAAAGCAAAATTTACTTTAACGCCAAATAAAGAAAAGAAGAAAAAAACCTTAATGCAGGCGGTTTTAGAAAATGACGATGATGACGAATACGATGGCTGTTTGATTTGTATGTTGTAAAAACATTCATGATAATTCTAAAAATAGGGAAACCGTTATGGCACTTATAGGAAATCAAACTTTTGCCCTTTCAAAATTTTGGACAAGTAAAACAATTCAACTTGTAAAGATTCATCGCGACCTTTTTTCAAAAGCAAAACTTCGCGATGCAAGAAAAGAACTGATTGCAGGTGCAAATGTAATTAGCGGAATTCAAGGTTGGATGCTTGCCGCACAACTGATTCAAAAAATTAAATCTGAGATC
>CAIVBX010000124.1 GCA_903904275.1 uncultured Pseudomonadota bacterium | reverse complement strand
GTTTTGGCTTGCAAGTAACAGTCATGAAATTATTTTAGAGCATTATGAAAAATCGCAGTATTTAAACAGTCGTTTTCCTGTGCTGAAAGTTTTGGGCTACGTCATTCACGCGAAACTGCGTTATATGATAAAGCCAATGGCAATTATTGATTTGCTAGCGATTTTACCGAGTTATGAAACCTTCCGTTTCTTACGGGTTTTCATGGTGTTTCGGTTACTCAAATTATTTAGGCATTTTCACAGCATCAAAGTGTTTATTAACATTTTAGCGAATAAACGTTTTGAACTTTATACATTAGGGATTTTTTTAGGTTTCCTAATTTTTATTGGCAGTATCGTCATTTATTTATTTGAAAGTCATGCAGAAGGTGGACAAATTAAAAACCTATTTGATGGTTTTTATTGGACAATTGTGACGCTCTCGACGGTGGGTTATGGTGATATTGCGCCACACAGCACAGGTGGACGTTTAGTTTCGATTGTATTGATTTTTAGTGGCATTGGTGTTTTGTCATTTTTTACATCAATTATGGTGTCGGGATTTAGCGAAGAAATAAATCATTTACGCGAAAACCGCGCGTATATTGAAATCAATCGATATAATGATTTTGTTATTTTGTGCGGCTTTGGACGTGTTGGACAACATATTGCAAAACAATTATTTAAAGACAAATTAAAATTTATTGTTATTGATTCACTGGAACAAAATTTTTTGAAGGCAAAAGAATTAGGTTATATGGCACTTCAAGAAGATGCGAGTAAAAATGGGGTTTTAGAAAAAGCTAAAATTCAGCATGGACCTTCCAGCGTTTTGTGTACAACAGATGATGATGTAATTAACGTGTATATTACATTGACAGCACGAAATCTAAATAAAGATGTTCATATTATTAGCCGTGCGAATAACGCTGATAATGTCAAAAAAATGTATCAAGCGGGAGCAAATAACGTTATTCGCCCCTTTGAAATTGCAGGCATGGTTGTTGCCGAATATGTTGGACAACCTGTTGCTTTTGAAGCTATTTTGGGAATCATTCATGCTAAAAGCGATATTGTGATGGAAACATTAGACGTTAAAGTCCGTTCATCATTGGAAGGTATGCAAATTTCGAGTATTGATTTTTTACAACGAAAATTGATTTTGCTAGGGGTAATTAGTTCAAATCCTGAACATTACATTCACAGAAATAGTTACGCAATTAAATTTCAGCATTTTTATTTCAATCCGCCTGACCATTTTTTGTTACGCGCTGATGATATGTTGGTCGTTTTAGGGCGAAAAATGAGCATTGAATATTTTCGTGAGCAAATTCAAAAAAGTTGCATAATTAAAACAAAATGAAAAAGACACTTTCTCGCCATTTGCTTGATATTTGGTACAAAGATCATTTTATTGGCGCATTTTTATTGCCATTTGGATTTTTATTTTCAGATTTTGTGAAACTTCGGCGTTGGCTTTACAAAATCGGCGTGAAAAAAAGTGAATCATTAGCTGTTCCTGTTGTCATCGTTGGAAATATCACAGTTGGCGGAACTGGTAAAACGCCGTTATGTATTTATTTAGCCAATTTATTGAAATCGCACGGGTATCGCGTTGGCATAATTAGTCGTGGTTATGGCGGTGAAAATGACATAAAAATGGTTTCTGAAAAAAGCCATTCTACTGAAGTGGGCGACGAAGCATTATTGATTTTTAGACAAACACAATGTTCGATGGCTGTTGGCGCAAAACGGGTTGAAACAGGAAAATTTCTACTGAAAAATTCACCTTGTGATGTCATTTTAGCGGATGACGGTTTGCAACATTATGCATTAAAACGTGACATTGAAATTGCTGTAATTGATGGCGAACGGCGTTTTGGTAATTCAATTTGTTTACCAGCAGGGCCGTTGCGTGAACCGATTGAGCGTTTAAATGGTGTCGATTTTGTTGTTGTAAATGGCGCAATTGCTGAAAATACCGCGTGGAATGAATGGCAAATGTCGTTAATCGGAGAAATCGCGGTTAATTTAAAAACACAGGAAACAAAACATCTTGCGGAATTTAAAAACGCTGAATGTCATGCG
>CAIVBX010000123.1 GCA_903904275.1 uncultured Pseudomonadota bacterium | reverse complement strand
TCATCTATTGTGTCGCCTATGATTGAAATTGAGGTGTTTTGTGCGTAGATGCGTCTTTTCGATGCGCTAATCTTTACGAAGTGACCAACCATCCATATCTGACACATCCTCACTATTATCAGCTAATTTAATACTTAAACGCACTTCGTTGGCGGAATCAGCATTTTGCAGAGCTTGTTCATAATCAATTTTTTGCGCTTGATACAAATCAAAAATCGCTTGGTCAAAGGTTTGCATTCCTAATTCACGCGATTTCGCCATTAACGATTTCATGCCAGTGGTGTCACCTTTGGCAATTAAATCTTGCATCAACGGGGTATTTAATAAAATTTCAATCGCCACACAGCGTGTATTTTCAGGTGTTCTAATCAACCGTTGTGACACAATCGCGCGTAAATTCATCGACACATCTTGCATCAATTTTTTGTGCATTTCGTTGGGGAATAATCCCAAAATACGGTCAATCGCTTGATTTGAATTATTTGCGTGCAAGGTTGCCATGACTAAATGCCCTGTTTGGGCGAGTTCCAAACAGGTTGACATCACTTCTTCATTGCGAATTTCACCCAATAAAATTACGTCTGGAGCTTGGCGCAACGTATTTTGTAAGCCATTTTTCCAACTGAGTGTATCAACCCCAATTTCGCGTTGCATCAACACACAATTTTTTGGTTTATGAACGTATTCAATCGGATCTTCTAAGGTAATGATATGGCTGCGGCTGTTTTCGTTACGATGATCAATCATCGCCGCCATCGAGGTCGATTTTCCTGAACCTGTCGAGCCAACCATAATAATCAGCCCATTTTTTGCCATCACAATGTCTTTTAAAACAGTCGGCAATCCCAATCCGTCAATGGTGGGAATTTCAGACGTAATTACCCGAATCACCAAGCCGCAATAACTTTGTTGATAATACGCATTAACACGAAAACGTCCCAAATCAGGCAGAGCAATCGCAAAATTACATTCTTTTGTGGTTTCAAATTCGGCTCGTTGTTTTTCATTCATCGTTGAAAGCGTTAAACGCCGCGCGTCTTCTGCGGTTAATGTCACATCGTTTAACGGCACAACTTCACCACGACTTTTTATCGCAGGCGGAAAGCCTGTTGTGATAAACAAATCAGAACCGTTTTGTTTCAACATTTGCGCCAGTAATTTGTTTAAATAATTGTCCAATTTTAAAATTCACAAAATTAAAGATAAAAAAAATCCTCTCTGAAAATGTCTTTCAGAGAGGACAGGAAAACACCTTATTTCAACAGTTCAGCAAACGATTTTAACGGTTCGCTCGCGCCCTCTTTTCCCACGGCAGGAATTTGTAAGAAATTATCATCCATCAAACCACCTGTTGAGGTGTTGGTATGACCATGTGGCACTTTAATCGAAGGATGGTCGAATGGGGCTTTTTCCCAACGAACCCGCTCATCGGTTAAGGTTTTTAAGAACGCCACTAACGCATCTTTGTCATCTTGGCTAAAACCTTGGGCAAAAACTAATGTTGCTGCATGACGACGATTGTGAACATTCCCACCACGATTATAAAATTCCACTACTTCTTCAAGTGATTTCATGCTGCCGTTGTGCATATATGGACCTGTTAATTCGACATTTCGTAACGACGGAATTTTAAATGCGCCCGTAGTTAAAGTTGATAACCGCCCTTGATCTAAACTGAACGTTTCTTGTTTGACAATGGCAGGCTTCGGCACTTTTGCGTAACTTTTTGGCATTGATGGCGAGCATTTACTTGGTGCTAATTCATTAGGTTTAAAATCGAAGACAAACGGATCGGTGAATTCACATGATGAAACAACAAAATGATCCACTAACTTTTTAGGATTTGGTCCAATTGAGTTTAAGTATTGCTGTGCATAAGATAATGGATTACCCCAAGGATCTGTGCCGCCTAATCCCACATCGTACTCATCAGGTACAACACTAGTATTGAAAAATCCTCTATCAGCTAATGTTGCATCAACACTGTTATTTCCATTGGAAGGGATAAAGCCAATTCTATCAGCGTAAGCACTGCCACTTTTATAGGCAGTTGGACTATAAATTTCGAGATTAACTGCTGCTGAAAAAGTCGGTCCCGCATGACAAATATCACAATGCACATCCGCGAAAATGCCCAACCCCTATTTTTCTTGTTCCGTAAAATTTGGTGGTATGGTTTCGCCTT
>CAIVBX010000122.1 GCA_903904275.1 uncultured Pseudomonadota bacterium | reverse complement strand
TTGCTGACGGTATTTAACGCGCTTTGTTTGCCACTCGCAAAGGCGACAAAATTCACCGCTAAAATGCCTTGTTCTGTGAGCAAACCTTGTAATTGTTTCAACGTTTCAACTGTCAACAAATGTGCGGGTTCAGAACCGCCCGTAAAACAATCATGAATGATTAAATCGTATTTCCCTGTTAATCGGCGAATTTCATAACGCGCATCGCCAACAATCGCTTTGCCTGTGGGTTTAAAACCAAAATAATCGACAGCCGCTTGTGCGACAGCGGGATCAATTTCTAACGTGTCTACAATAATTCCATAGCGGTCATTTAGCACTTTCGCCATGTGTCCCGCGCCTAAACCGACAATCAACGCTTTTTTCATTTCAGGTCGTAAAGCGGGAATTAAACCGACAATATCTTGATAACTTAATTGGCTTTCGCCTGTTTTTAAACTTGATGCGCCAATTGCAGAACCGTCTGAAGTTAATAAACGCAAATCACGTCCCGCGACATCAATCACACGAACCCAACCGTATAAACTTTCTTGTTCAAAAAGGACATTGAATTTGTCGTTTTGGCGAATTTGTCCTGCTTTCACGACGCTTGGCAAAAAAGCTAATCCGACAACAACTAATATCACGCTTGGCAATAATGCCGCGAGGGAATGTAATTGTTTGCGTTCGATTAAACCGATGGCAATGGCTAAAACAAAAAGTATCAAACTTGTGGTGATTAAAATTTCGCGTGAACCGAATAATGGGAATAAAAATAGCCCTAAAATCAATGTGCTGAAAACGCTACCTAACGTACTAACCGCGTAAATTGTGCCAGAAGAATTACCGACGTTATCGAGTTGCGACGTTGATAATTTAATTGCAAATGGACTAACCATTCCGAGCATCATCAAACTGGGTAAAAACAAAATCAACGCGCTGACAAATGCACCACCGCGCAATCCGAGCGAATCGGTTGCCAATAAAACAGGGCGCGTTAGCCAAGGAATCATCAGCGTTAAAAATGCTGCTAACGCGATAATCAATGACAAACCTGTTCGTTTTGCAGAATCTGACCAACGACCGCCGATAAAATAACCAAGTGTTAAAGCGACCATCGTGACAGAAATCAACGATGACCAAACGTATAAACTTGTGCCGTAAAATGGCGCGATTAAACGTGTGCCTAAAAGTTCGATAACCATCACTGACGCGCCACTAATCATGACGGTAATCAATAATCCTAAACGTCCAAGTGATGAAATGGGTTGTGTTGTATTTTCCATAATTATTTTACAAAACAGCTTTTTTCCGCTGCTTCTTCGGCTTCTTTTAACAATTTGCGTAAATCTTTGCTGTTTTTAGGGTCACGAAAAGCCGAGCCATTTTCACCAGGTGTCGATTTCAAATAGGAGAATGTTTTTGCCGCATCGTAATCATTGAAGCTGAGTTTTTCGGCAATTTTGTCAATTTTGCAACCGCACGCATATTGATTGATGTAGCTCAAACCGCCGTGTTGTGCGACACAATTCAACACATATTCAACGCGATCGCGAGTTGGGTAATCGTTTTGCAAAATGGTTGTAGCTGGCGTAACAGATTCTTCAATCGTTTTTTCAGGATTACTCGCGCAACCTGCGATAATTAACGAAAATCCGACGGTTAAAAAAGCCGTTTTCAACGTGTTTTTCATATTCATAATTCCTTCAAATTTAAAAAATACAGCTTAACATTATGACTTCTCAAACAAAAGTGACAGGCGTGATTCTCGCAGGTGGTCAAGCGCGACGCATGAATTATCAAGATAAAGGTTTGCAACTTTTTCGTGGGCAACCGTTAATTTCCTATTCGTTTAATGCGTTGCGTCCGATTGTGGATGATTTACTGATTAACGCGAATCGAAATTTAAACATTTACGAAAAATTTGGTGTGTCAGTAGTTTCAGATTTGACGCAAGATTTTTCAGGGGCATTAGCGGGAATTTTGGCGGCAATGACTTATTCAAAGTCAGATTTATTGCTCATTATTCCGTGTGATGCGCCATTTATCACGACGGCTCAATTACAACATTTACTTTTAGAACATCAAAAAAGTGATGCCGAAATTAGTGTTGCGTGCGAAGGCGAGCAAATTCATTCAGTATTTTTGGTTGTGAAAACAGATTTAAAAACCAGCTTAGAAAATTATTTAGCAAACGGCGAACACAAAGTTCGTAAATGGTTTGAACAATACAACACAAATTATGTTGATTTTGGTGAAAACGCGAGTGGCTTTGAAAATATCAACACGATTGCTGAATTGCAGTGATTTTTTACCCTGAATTACTTGTACAATTATTATTTTTCATCACACATTTAGAAATTCACTATGTCATTACCTCTTAGAAAAATCACTCAGCAAGTTTTAGTCGGCAACGTAAAAGTTGGTGGCGGCGCACCGATTGTTGTGCAATCCATGACAAATACGGACACGGCAAATGTCGAAGCAACTGTAAATCAAATTATTGAACTTGCAAAAGCAGGTTCAGAAATGGTACGAATTACGGTTAATTCTGAAGAAGCAGCGGCGGCTGTGGCTTCGATTAAAGCGGAATTATTAGCCAAAAACTGTCATGTGCCGATTGTTGGCGATTTTCATTTTAACGGGCATAAATTACTTGAAAAATATCCTGATTGTGCGGCGGCTTTAGATAAATATCGCATTAACCCTGGTAATGTTGGACGAGGTAAATCCCGTGACCCCCAATTTCAACAAATGATTGAATTTGCATGTAAATACGATAAGCCTGTGCGGATTGGTGTAAATGGCGGCAGTTTAGATCAATCTGTTTTAACACGTTTGCTAGATGAAAACCGTCAACGTTCACAACCTGAACCATTAGCGGCTGTGGCGCGTAAAGCCATTGTTTTATCTGCATTGGAAAATGCCGCAAAAGCTGAAGAAATTGGCTTAAGTAAAAACAAAATTATTCTGTCTTGCAAAATCAGTAACGTTCAAGAATTGATTTCGATTTATGAAGATTTATCAGCACGTTGTGATTACGCACTGCATTTAGGATTGACCGAAGCAGGCATGGGGTCAAAAGGAATTGTGTCTTCTGCTGCCGCGTTGTCAGTTTTAATGCAACAAGGTATTGGCGACACTATTCGGATTTCACTCACGCCAGAACCAGGCGCATCACGCACGCAAGAAGTGATTGTCGGACAAGAAATTTTGCAAACAATGGGATTTCGCGCGTTCACACCGATGGTGATTTCTTGTCCAGGTTGTGGTCGCACGACCAGTGATTATTTTCAAAAGTTGGCGTTGAATATTCAAACGTATTTGCGTGACCAGATGCCTGTTTGGCGCGAAAAATATGCTGGCGTGGAATCAATGGAAGTCGCGGTGATGGGTTGCGTAGTAAATGGTCCTGGTGAAAGCAAAAACGCGAATATCGGAATTAGTTTGCCTGGAACAGGCGAATCCCCTGTTGCGCCCGTTTATGAAGATGGCGAAAAAACGGTGACATTAAAAGGAGACCATATTGCTGAAGAATTTCAAGCGATTGTGGAGCGTTATATCGAAACGCATTATGGGAAAACAAAATAATGTTACCGCGAATTGCTTTAACATCAGGTGAGCCAGCTGGAATCGGTGTAGATTTATGTGTTCAACTAGCACAAACGCTTTTACCTGCGTGCGAGTTAGTTGTTTTAGCCGATGCTGAATTATTAAAACAACGCGCTAAACAATTAAACTTACTTTTAACATTACATCATTTTAATCCCAGCAAACCACAAACGATGTTGCCAAAAGGGCATTTAACAATTTTGCCTGTGTCGCTGAAAGTACCTGTAAAAACGGGCATTTTAAATCCTGAAAATAGCGAATATGTTTTAGAAATGTTAGACCATGCAACTCATGGTTGTTTGAAAGGCACATTTTCTGCCATGGTGACTGCACCTGTACATAAAGGCGTGATTAACGAAGCAGGTTTTGCTTTTACAGGTCACACAGAACACATCGCACTGCAAACAGGCGGTCATCCTGTCATGATGTTAGCAACGGAAGGGTTACGAGTAGCGTTAGTAACAACACATTTACCACTTTCAAAAGTGAGTGCCGCAATTACGTCTGAACTTATCGAAAAAACGCTACGCATTTTGAATCATGATTTAAAAAAACGTTTTCACATCAAAAATCCGAAAATTTTGGTTTGTAGCTTGAATCCGCACGCGGGTGAAAATGGTTATTTAGGACGTGAAGAAATTGATGTTATCAATCCGATTCTTGAAAAACTTCGCGCCGAAGGTATGAATTTAGAAGGCGCATTACCAGCAGATACGTTATTCACACCAAAATATCTGCAAAATGCCGATGCGGTTTTGGCGATGTACCATGACCAAGGTTTGCCAGTTTTAAAACATAAAGGTTTTGGAAAAGCCGTAAATATCACGTTAGGTTTGCCGATTATTCGCACGTCCGTTGACCACGGTACAGCGTTAGATTTAGCAGGAACAGGAAAAGCCGATTTAGGCAGCTTGCAATACGCGGTGAAAACCGCC
>CAIVBX010000121.1 GCA_903904275.1 uncultured Pseudomonadota bacterium | reverse complement strand
TTTGATAACACGCAAAACGCTGTAAAAAAATAACAAGGGGAAGTTTATGTCAACAAGTAATACAACTTATTACATTCCGCATAAAGCAACGTGGCCTGTAATGGCAACGGCAGGTTTGATGACCATGCTTGCGGGATTTGCAAATTATTTAAATGGCTCTGCCATTGGTTCGACGTTGATGATTTTGGGCTTAACGATTTTCATCGTGATGCTTGCAGGTTGGTTCACGTTGCAATCAAAAGAAAGTGAATCGGGCATGTACAATCATGGCGTGGGTATTTCGTACCGCATGGGTATGATGTGGTTCATTTTTTCAGAAATTATGTTCTTCGCCGTCTTCTTTGGCGCATTGTGGTATAGCCGCAATTTATCTGTGCCTTGGTTGGGTGGTGAAGGCGCGAAAGGTATAACAAAAGAATTATTATGGCCAACTTTTAATGCTGTTTGGCCAACAAATGGTCCTGCTAGCGTTGGTGGTCATTTTGAACCAATGGGTGCATTTGGTTTGCCATTGCTTAACACGTTATTACTTTTAACTAGTGGTGTGACTTGTACTTGGGCGCATCATGGTTTGATTGCTAAAAATCGTAAACAATTGATTCAAGGTTTAGCAGCAACCGTTGGTTTAGGCTTTTTATTTGTGATTTGCCAAGCGGTTGAATACCATGAAGCGTACTCAGAAATGGGTTTAACGTTAGGTTCAGGTATTTACGGTTCAACATTTTTTATGTTGACAGGTTTCCACGGTTTCCACGTTTGCGTAGGTGCAATTATTTTGAGTGTGGTTTTATTCCGTAGCGCGAAAGGTCATTTCACACCAGAAAACCATTTCGCATTTGAAGCAGCGGCTTGGTACTGGCATTTTGTTGACGTAGTTTGGTTAGGTTTGTTCATTTTCGTTTATTTAATGTAAATTGAAAATTTTTACCTTCCAGTAAAAAAGCGTGGTCTGTTTATCGGATTACGCTTTTTTTATGCTGTTGAATTTTGATTCTATGAGTTGTTGAATTCATAAATCATCCACATAATACAAACTGACAAACCGTGATAATTTTCATAACTTGTCTTTTTTTAATCAAAAACAAAGTAAATAAAATGGAAAAGAAAAATAGAATTGCGTTATTTATTGATTTGGATAATTTCGTTGGCTTTTGTCTTGATGATGATTTGCCATTGGACATTAAAAAAGAAATCAAAAAATTAACTGAACACGGTGATATTAGCATTCGACGTTCATTTGGTGACATTATGAAACTACCAATTTCAGAGCCTCGAAAAAAAGAATTACGCGAAATGTTACAAGCTAATTTGATTCGCCATGAGGATATTCCGTATTACAACGGCTATAAAAATACGTCTGATATTAGATTGGCGATTGAAGCAATGTCGATTGCGTACACACATCCTGACATTAACATTTTTGCCATTATTGCGAATGACCGCGATTACATGCCTGTTTTTTCTAAACTTAAAGAAATTGGTAAAACAATTATTGGAATTGGTAGCACAAAAACGACCGTTGGTGAGTTATACCGCAGTGCGTGTGATATTTTTTATTATCATGAAGATTTTGGTAAAAACGAATATGCCGTTAAAAAAACAGATACAACTGTTGCAGATGATGAAAATAATTTAATTGATTTGTTAATTGAAAAAGTGCGTTTCAACACTGAAAATGGTTTAAAAACAAACCAATCCACCATTGCTGCGGCTATTAAAAGTATTCGGGCGGTCGATTTTACAGGTTTCAAATCATTCCAAGGTTTTGGCGATTTATGTCGGTTAGTTGAAAAACGCGGAATGTTATCCATTACACCGCGCCATCTTGGCGATTTAGACCCCGTTTTATCCTGCAATAGCCAAGAAAATGAAACAGCCATTCTGAGTTTTCAAGGCGAACAACAAGAAGCACAAACAGCCGATTCACCTGCGGGTGAAGAGTTAAAACGCATTTATAATAATTTCATCAAAATAAAATTAAGTTTAAAAACAGATTTTCCACCGCATTCTATGCGTGAAAAAATTTATCAACAACTTGATATTTTATTAGCAGAAAGTGAACCTTATGGCGGTGTCGGTTTAAAAGTCGCGTCGGAACAAGTCACAAAAGCACTTAGTTTTGAACAAGAAGACCAATCGTCAGTATTTAAAATTTTATACAGTTTGTATCGTTCAGGCTGTTTTATCGTGCGACGTACCGAAGACAATTACAATCCAATTTTAATCAGCAATCGTGTTGCGATGAATTACGTTTATATGGACAAAAAATTGATGGAAAGTTTAATTAAACTTTTCAAATGGGACAGCGAAGACATTAAATTTGACCCAACACGTTGGTCGGAATTTTTCATTGGTGACACATCTTATTCACAAATTGCGAAATTTGCTTATAACTATTTGTAACTTTTTGTCGTAAAAAAACCGCCCCCAGTTTGTACTGAAAGGGCGGTTTTTTCTTATACAAACTTCGTTAAATTAGCAAAGTGCTGGAGAGTTAGTAGAGCAAGTACCACCAATTGCCCAAGTGACTTTTCCAACAGCAAAAGTTGGAGTTAAAACATAAGTTTCGCCATTCAAACCATTAGTTGAAATTGCTGTTGCTGTAATAATACCCGCAGCCGTTACTACAGAAGCTACATTTCCAGCCGCGCCAGATGCAGCATCGGTAATATTAGCAGGAATACCATGACCACCACCATCACAACTTCCTACGCCTGCTTGGTCTTGAGCGCATAATTCAACAGCAACTTTAGCTGCTGCTGTTGCTAAAACTACTTCTGTAAATTTCGCTTTTTTGGTGTAGTTTTGATAAGCAGGCAACGCGACTGAAGCCAAAATACCAATGATTGCTACAACAATCATCAATTCGATTAAGGTAAAACCTTGTTGTGCTTTTTTCATTGTCGATTTCATTATTTTTCCTTACTTTGTGTTTAAAAAATTGTTGTAAAACGGTTGAGATTATAGGTCGATGCCACAAACTTTTAAATGTTATTTCGTGATTTTATTTACAATTTAACCAAAATTTCACCACGTCCGATTTCGGACATATCGCCAGCAAAACGTTGAACGCGATTAAACGCATTTTCAGCATTCGCAAAAGATGAATTTAATTCAGAAAACGATTTAAACAATATCGGCAAAAATGCCAAGGTATGTGAACCGCAATCATTAAAATTTGCTGATAATTTAGGCGAATTCCATAATAAAAGCGTGCCACGTCGCATTGAATATCCTAAAAACTTTCCTGTGTTGCCCATGATTGCAATCGTGCCAGCAATCATTCTTGAACCACAATAATCGCCTACGCTGCCTTGGATTAAAATTGTACCACGACGTAAATGGTCACCCACTCTATCGCCAGCGTTACCTTTGACGAGAATTAAACCGCCTTTCATGCCCATTTTATTGCCAGCGAGTGCGCCGCCTAAAAAATCACCTGCATTACCAGTAATTTCAAGCAAGCCTTTTTTCATTTCACAACCTGCATAAAGTCCCGCGTTACCGAAAATGTTAATCACACCTTTTTTCATGCCCATACCGCAATACGCGCCAACATCACCTTCAACGTGAATTACGCCGCCATCTAAGTCTTTGCCAATGTAATCCAATTTTGAAAAGCTGTTTTTAATTTGAATATGTTTTGCATCAAAGCCACTGATTGTAAAAAGTTCATCGACACGCAATTTCTTTTTGCCGCAATGCAATTTGATGGCGGCGATGTCAGCGGGTTCTAAATTTTCTAATTGATGACAAACTAACGGCGACATATCGACACGTTGTTCAGGTCGTGTTTTAAGAGTGAAGGTTAACGCGCTCATGCCATAATCTCCTGTAAATGAAAATGGAAAGGTCCTAATTTACCGCCGTAATTGCCCGCGCTAATTCGCGTAATACCGTTTTCAACGCCTAAATTACAAACCGCTTGAATACCAACGCGCATGGCTTTGTCGATGTCTTCTTTGGTTAAACCGTCAATGACGATTTCCATGACGGACTCAACTTCAGGTGAAAGGTCGGTTTTTGGGGTTGAACCTTTTAGAGTAGGGCAGAAAGCATCGTTTGTAGACGCATTAAGTGTTTTATATTTTGAACCCACTTTTGAACCTGAACGTACTACGCCACCAGGGAATGGCATGATGACGTTGGGGATTTTTTTCATTTCTTCGATTGCGGCTTCACACGCAGCGAGAGCTTGCGGTTGTGATTGCGCTAAAACCAAGAAATTTCCACCACCGACAGCATCAACTTGACCTGTTGTCGCTTCGGCTAAAAATTCGCCATCCATCACAGGAATCCGCCAATAACGCTTACCTGAAATGACTTTTGAGGTTTGGAAACCATCACCAAAATAACGTAAATTTTTCCCCAATGGAATACGAATACCGCCATCGATGCCAGCGAAAAGTGCAGACGTTGGTGACGTTAAAACACATTGTCCCGCACGTGTTTCGAGTTGTTTGGCTAACCCTTTGCCACCCATTGCGAAAATCATAATCGCAACGCCAGGACGACCGTCAGGCGTTTCGTCAGGCGTTAAAATTCGTTCGATACCCGCTTCACAACCGCATGCAATAACTGAAGTTGCAAAACCTGTCATGGCTTGCGCGGCAATTATTGCCCATTTTTCATTTTGCGCGGTGATAATCGCTCGTGTACCTTTCATCGGAAAGGCTTCAGCGAATGTCGCGTCTATTTGGACTCCGTTAATAATCATTGTTTTTCCTCATTCATTTTCAATTAACCTTTCTTCATAATCCGCGCCGCTTCACGTTTCCAATCGGCATCTTTTGATGCCGCACGTTTATCGTGCAATTGTTTCCCTTTTGCTAAACCAATTTCGATTTTGGCGCGTCCGTTTTTCCAATACATTCCAAGCGGCACAATGGTGTAACCTTTTCGCTCAACCGCGCCAATCAATTTGTTTAATTCATGTCGATTTAAGAGTAATTTTTTGTTACGAACGGCTTCAGGTTTGATGTGCGTCGAAGCCGAAAGTAACGCTGAAATATGTGCGCCTTGTAACCATGCTTCGCCTTTTTTTATTGTGACGTAACTTTCTTTGAGTTGCACACGACCATCACGCAAACTTTTCACTTCCCAACCTTCTAAAACCAAGCCTGCTTCAAAACGTTCTTCGATGTAATACTCGTGCGTGGCTTGACGATTTTTCGCAATCGACGAATTTTGTGACTCGGCTTTTTTCTTTTGTGTTGCTTTATCAGCCATTTATTTTTTCCCGACAGTAACAGTTTGCAAAAGATTCAAATCTACACGCCGTTTAAACGCATCGGCGATTTGTTCTTTGGTGACGTTTTGCACATTTTGCTGAAAAGTATCTAAATAATCGAGCGGCATTTGATAAAACCCCATCATCGCAACGTAATTTGCTAGCTCTTTGTTGCTATCGAATTTCAACGGAAAACCACCGATGATGTTAGCTTTCGCCGCTGTCAATTCGGTTTCTGTTACGCCATTTTTGACAAAATCGGCAAGTGTTTGATTCAAAACTTCCAACGCTTGCGCTGTTTGGTCGTTTCGTGTTTGCAAACTCGCCACAAAAACACCATTTTTCAAAAGCGGCATAAAAGCACTCGACGCGCTGTAAGCCAACCCGCGTTTTTCACGCACTTCGTCAAATAATTTTGAAACTAAACTGCCCCCGCCCAAAATGTGATTCCCAACGTAAAGTGGAAAATAATCAGGGTCTTTGCGATACGTCCCCGTCAAACCAACTAAAACGTGGGTTTGCGTTGAAGGAAAATCCAAGTTTTGCGTTGTGGCTTTCGTCAATGCTGGAACATCAGGCAACGATGCAGGTTTTTCGCTTTGTGGCAAATCTGAAACCAACAAATTTGCGGTTTTTTCAGCATCGGTTTTTGATAAATTCCCAACAATGACAACGATTGCATTCGACGCAGTGAAATAGGTTTTATAAAAATTTTTAACATCTTTTTCAGTGAATTTTTCAACCGTTTGCAAAACGCCTAAATTTGGATGCGCGTAAGGATGCACGCCGTAAATCGCTTTGTAAAACGTGATATTTGCCAAATCACCAGGCGATTCTTCACGCTGTTTTAACGCGGCAAGCGTGCGATTTTTTTCACGCGAAAAATCATTTTTTGCAAACGTTGGGTTGCTCAAAATGACTCGAGCCGTTTCAATGGCTTTGTCAAAAAGTGGTTTATCCGTCAAAGTTCGCAACGTCACGCTTGCATTATCAATTGAACTAGTTGTACCAAAATTAGCTCCGATACTTTCAAAACGTTGTGCGATTTCTTCGGCGTTCCATTTGCCTGCGCCTGAATCGAGTAAATTTGTCGTAAAGGAGGATAAACCGAATTTTTCGCCATCTCGCGCACTTCCTGCATCAAAAACGACTTGAATATCAGCCATTGGCAACGCATCCGTTTGCACAAAATAAACGCGACTTCCTTTTTCAGTTTGCCAATTTTCAATTGTTGCCGCTGAAAATGCACTTGAACTAAATACAACTAAAACTACGCTAAAATAACGCTTAAAATTCATAAAATTTCACCGAAATAATTTTAAAAAACGTTCTTTTAAAGAGGGTTTTTCTTGTTGTTGAACATTTATGCCTAAATTAAGTAAATCGGCAGGTTTTAAATCATTCTCGATAATTCTGGAATAAAAACTGCCACATTCGGGGCAATTTAATTCAAGGTCAGTGCGAATATGCCCACATGTAAGACATTTAGTCATGAATAAACCTCACGAAATAGATTAAAAAATTCATTATAAAGTAACGTGTTCATAATTCTAATAACGCCTTTGAAAGTTGAGAAATTTCGATTGATTGAATGGTTTTAATGGAATCATCCAATTTGTTAAGTTTGCGTACATTAACGATTGATGATGATTTTAACACTTTGTTGATGTCAGTTTGATAAACACGACTAATCGGCGTGCAACCAAACAATGTAATGGATGGCGTATTTACTCCCCACGCGATATGCGTTGGTCCTGTGTCGTTACCAATAACTAAATCAACTTCTGACAATAACGCTTTTAAATCATTCAAATCCAATTTTGGTAAAACACGAATAAAATCAGATTCCCGCGCCATATTTTCAGCTTTTTCATGTTCAATTTCATTTCCCCAAATGACGAGGCAATTTTGTTTTAAATCATTTGCCACTTCGATAAATTTTTCAGGCGGATAATTTCGACTTTCCCACGTTGAACCGATAACAAAAACGATATTTTTCACATCAGATTTTAAGAATTCACGACAATCGATTTCTGGCGTATGAAAAAATAAAAACGGTTTTTTTGCCAAAATGTCATCGCGCGAAATCTTGAATTTCAACGGTTGTGACAAAACAGCACAATTTCTATCAATGGTATTTTCATCGTAAGCACAAGCAATTTTTTGACGATAAAATAAACTTGCTAAGGATTCTCGAATTGACTGTTTATCAAATCCTGCGACATTTTTACCTAAGAATTTTGCGGTAATCGCGGATTTCAATAAACCTTGCGAATCGATAACTAAATCGTAATTTTCACGCGCGTAATTTTTTACGGTTTGTATTTCGTTAAAAATGGCGAGTTTATTGGTTTTTGCCGCTTTTAAGTTGACGGTTAAAACATTTGAAATGTCAGGATTATCGCGTAACAAATCCGCAAACCTAGCTTCAACGAGCCAATCAATTTGTGAATCAGGAAAACGTGCTTTAATAAATTGCAACGCCACCATCGCATGAACAATGTCGCCAAGTGCAGAAAGTTTTACAATTGCGATTTTCACAATTGAACCAATTCCATAATTTGCGTAGGTAAAATGTCTGTTAAACATTGTCGATGACCAAGCGGACAATCACGTTTGAAACAGGGCGAACAAGGCAAATTTAAGGTCACAATTTCCGCATCAGGATGCAATGGTGGCGTAAATTTCGGGTTGGATGAACCATAAATTGCAATCACTTTTTTATTTAATGCTGCCGCAACGTGCATTAACCCCGAATCATTACTCACAACGGTATTTGCCAGCGAAATTAAATCAATTGCTTCAGTTAAATCGGTTTTTCCAGCAAAATCAATACATTGCCATGCAGTAAGTTTGTTAATTTCATTTGTGACAGATTTATCTTTTTCAGAACCGATAAGCCAAATTTGCCAACCTTCTGTGATTTTTTTGGTTGCCAATTCAGCGAAATGCGTTTCAGTCCAACGTTTTGCGTTGCCAAATTCTGCACCTGCACACAAAACTAAAATAGGATTTGCTAAACGCAATGCAAATTTTTCGATGACGTTTTTTTGGTGTTGTGTGGTGACATTTAAAGCGGGAAATGAATAACTAGGCAATTTTTCACTGTGTTCAAAACCTAATGCGACAAATCGTTGTACCGTCATTTTTAATATCGACTTATCCAATTTACGCGCATCATTTAATAAACCGTAACGCATTTCACCAACAAATCCCGTTCGTTTGGAAATGCCTGCAAAAAAGGGAATCAACGCAGATTTCCACGAATTTGGCAACACAATTGCTTGGTCGTATTTTTCAAAACGAAGTTTCATTCCTAACGAAAAACGTGCTTTTAAACCAAATTCACCATGCGAAATTGGCATCACAAATGTTTTTGATACTTCTGGCATTCGAGCTAATAAACCCAATGACCACGATGGTGCGAGGACATCAATTTGGCAATTTGGTTGCTGACTTTTTAAAGTTATAAATAAACTTTGCGCCATTACCATATCGCCAACCCACGACGGTGCTATAACTAAAATTTTCATTAGAAATTAACGTTTCCAAACATTTGCACGAAAAACAATGTGACGTACTTTTTTAGCTCGTTGCGCCCATTGTTTTTTGACTTGGTACACCCAAAACGCACGCATTCCAAAATAACCTGCTGTCGAAGAAATTACGCCCATAATAAAACAACCTAATAAAAACGGTTGCCAGACATCGCCTAAACCTGACAAAACAGTATCGAGCGAAAAATTTGCTTGTGCAGGTTGATTTAAAACGGTTAAACCGATTTGATAAGCAAAATAAAACAAAGGCGGCATCGTCAATGGATTTGTCACCCAAACTAATGCGACTGAAATCGGTAAATTTGCCCGAAAATAAATCGCACCAATCGCGGCAAATGCCATTTGTGTTGGGGTTGGTACCCACGCAAAAAATAAACCGATTGCAAATGCCATAGAAATTGAACGGCGATTTAAATGCCATAAATTCGGATCGTGTAATTTATCGCCCAAAAATTGTAGACTTTTATGACGTTTAATCATGTCGGGATCGGGAATAAATTTGTGCATCAATTTTTGAACCAATTTTTTAGCCATCCTCATTTCTCCTTCTTTCTTATTTTTATTAGATGATTTTTTATGCTTTGGCATTTTTGTGTGGAGACTTTGTTTTACAGCAATTTCCACACTTACCAACATTTGCCGCGCTAATTATTATAATTCTTGTTGCGCTAATTATGGCATGGTTGCGTTACCTGCATTGTCTCTTTTTTATGATAGGTTTTTTGTGGGCAAGCGCATTGGCTCATTATCAATTGAACGACCGATTATCAACTGAATTAGAAGGTGTGCCGATTGTTGTGGTAGGTGAAATTGCCAATTTACCTGACCAAAATTTACAACGTGCGAATTTTGAATTAGTCGTCAAAAATTCTGCTGAAAAATTACCTGAAAAACTCAAACTCAGTTGGTACGAACCGACAAAAATTTTACACGTTGGCGAAACGTGGCAATTTACGGTGAAATTAAAACGTCCACACGCAAATTTTAACGAAGACGGTATGGATTATGAACGCTGGTTATTTAGTCAAAATATCGGTGCAACAGGAACGATTTACACAAAAAATTCACCGCCGCATAAAATTGAAAATGCACCATTT
>CAIVBX010000120.1 GCA_903904275.1 uncultured Pseudomonadota bacterium | reverse complement strand
CTCAATCGGAAGAAAACAATGATTGAACCTAAACTTAATCTCGCAGGGCAGACGATTACGCAATCTTGCAAACAACTTGTCCCTGATAAAAATAACGCGGTTTTGCTCAATGCCTTGCAGGCGTTAATTCCCGATTATCCTGTGCGTTTAGCGTTGACAGGTGATGAGTGGTATCAATTGGGCGGCGTGGTTGACGCGCAAGGTGCTCGGCTTGCGAAAGATTTAGTCGAATGGGCAGAGCGAACCTATATTGAATGTGGACAAAATCTGCAAACGCTCATTGACCACACGCTTGAACAAAAGTTAATTGCGACTAAAAAAACGGGTCGTACATTGTATTTTGTCGTGCAAACGGGTGAAAAAGCCGAAGATTTCACCTTGATTGAAATCGATAAAATTCACGAAGTCAGCGACCGACTGCTCGCTGATGAAGCGAATCCACCTGAAGATTTAGAAGAATTTATCGACCCATTGCAACCGCTTTGTGTTGAGCCGCTGGCGTTTGGACAAGCACGTTATGTTTATCGTCGCAAAACCGATGTGGTGATTTTTATGGAAGTGATTAACGAACGCAATGTGTCCGAACATCCTGTGCAACGTTTTATGGATGATTGGAATCGCAGCAGTGCGGGACAAACGAAACATCTTTCTGAAAACTGGATTATTCGCCCGTATCGCCACACGGGACGGTTTGGCGAACAAATCGTGAACGCCGAAATTATCAATATCGAAACCACGAATCTGCCGCATTTAGAAGATTTTGCAGGTAAAAAAGGCACGGCGTTGAGCAATATTCTTACCCGTTTTGATAGGCAAGCGGGTTATGCGTTTGCGTGGTTTTTTTATATGCTCAAAGGGAAAATGGTTTCAACAGACAGCGCGGAAGCGGTTTATCGGGATATTTTGGGTGATTTTTCGTATTTACCACCGCAAGATGAAGCTATTTTGCGTGATTGGATTGCCAGCCCGTATAACGTGTGATGGAAATTTCGTTCGCAACGGCTTCTGATATTCCAGCATTGTGTGAATTACTCGCGCTGTTATTTTCGCAAGAAGCCGATTTTCAACCTGATGAAGAAGCGCAACGTCGCGGCTTGATGCGAATTTTAACCAATCCAGATATTGGTTTAATTCTTGTTGCACGAGAAGATGAAAAAATTGTAGGAATGGTAAATTTGCTTTTTACCATTTCTACAGCACTTGGACAGCGTGTGGCGTTGTTAGAGGATTTTATTGTTGCACCAACACATCGTGGTCATGGTATCGGTTCACAATTACTCACAAAAACGATTGAAATTGCGCGTTTAAATGATTGTCACCGTATCACTTTATTAAGTGATTTATCGAATGAAGCAGCTCAACGGTTTTATCGAAAACACCGATTTAGTTTTTCGGCAATGATTCCGATGCGGGTGCTGTTGTGACGTGAAAAGTGATGCGTTGCCATGCAAAAAAAGCCCCGATTTGTGTGAATGCAAATTGGGGCTTTTTATTTTTTAATTACTCATGACTAATATTGTTGCCATCACTGTCATAAGTTTGGTCTGAGCCACAAAACCTAAAAAATCTGCTGCACACTGATATTCAAAGTAAGTTGCGCTCGACTGCGTTTTGGAAATAACAACGCCCCTCTAAAAATGCTATTATTGAGCCTATCGAACAACTTTTACTTAAAATTATCATGTCTCATCAATCTGATTTAATTAGCTCTGACATTAACGCTTATTTAGCGCAACATGAACGCAAAGAATTATTACGGTTCTTAACCTGTGGCAACGTCGATGATGGCAAAAGTACACTCATCGGACGCTTGTTGCACGATTCAAAAATGATTTACGAAGACCAACTCGCTGCCGTGCAAGCAGACAGCGTGAAATCAGGTACAACGGGCGCAGGAAAAATTGATTTAGCGTTACTTGTTGATGGTTTGCAAGCTGAAAGAGAGCAGGGCATCACAATCGATGTGGCATATCGTTATTTTTCAACCTCAACACGCAAATTTATCATTGCCGACACACCAGGGCATGAACAATACACACGCAACATGGCAACGGGTGCATCGACATGTGATTTAGCGATTATTTTGGTTGATGCGCGTTATGGCGTGCAAACCCAAACCAAACGTCATAGTTTTATTGCCTCATTGCTCGGCATCAATCACATTATTGTCGCCATTAACAAAATGGATTTAGTCGAATACAGCGAAATGAAATTTAAACAAATCAAAGCCGATTATTTAGATTTTGTAAAAACGCTCGATTTACACGATATTTTGTTTATTCCAATGTCTGCGCTTGATGGTGATAACGTCGTAAATCCAAGCGAAAACATGAGTTGGTATAAAGGCAAACCGTTAATGGAAGCCTTAAACACGATTGAAATCGCCAATGACCGTAATTTCAACGATGCGCGTTTTCCTGTGCAATATGTAAATCGTCCGAATTTAGATTTTCGCGGTTTTTGCGGCACAGTTGCCGCAGGAATTTTTAAAAAAGGCGACAAAATCACGGCATTGCCTTCAGGTAAAAGCAGCACGATTAAAGCTATCGTGACGTATGACGGTGAAATCGAACAAGCCTTTTCACCGATGGCAGTCACGCTCACGCTAGACGACGAAATTGATATTAGTCGCGGTGATACGATTATCGGCACACAAGAATTTGCACCTGTTGTTGCCGATAAATTCAAAGCGCACATTGTTTGGATGGCAGAACAATCGCTAAACATTGGCAAGCAATATTCAATTAAATTAGCAACACGCACCGTTTCAGGTTCAGTTTCGTTGATTCATCATCGCATTGATGTGAATACGCTTGAACATCACGACGCGAACGCGTTGCAACTCAATGAAATCGGCTTATGCACCGTTTCAGTGAATGCACCTGTCGTGTTTGATAATTACAAAACCCACAAAGGGACAGGTTCTTTTATCATTATCGACCGTTTAACGAATAGCACAGTTGGTGCAGGTATGATTACTGGCACAGGCGATAATGAAAATTTGAAACACGTTAGTGTTGAAGAACGTTCAGCGCGGTTTAGCCAAATTGCGACAGCGATTAGTTTAGCTGGTGAAAATAGCGTTGTTTGGGCTTACCAATTGGAACGACGATTATTTGATAATGGTCACGCTTGCACAATTTTAGAAACCGCAAATAACGTATTGCTTAAAGCGATAAATGATGCGGGATTGATTGCAATTTGTGTCAATACCAATGAAGGTTTTGCACAATATCATTTTGATTCGGATAAACAATCACTTGATGATATTTATATCGCATTGAAAGCAAAAAAAGTGATTTACTAAAGTCTTTTCAAATCGAGTAGTGGTTGATTTAAGGACAGTATTGAAAACGTACATCGTAAATCACCACTTTACTCGCCACGCGCACAACGTGATTTTCTGGGCGTTGTTGTTCGTTTTACTTGGCTTTTTAGGCATCAATTTTTTATTTTCTCAAATCGAAAATTATAAAACCGATTTGGAACATCAATTAAGCGAAATCATTGAAGCTCCTGTCACTATCGGTAAATTAAGCGCGAAACTTCGTGGTATTCAACCGCAATTACAACTTTCCGAATTAAACATTGCTAACGAAAAAATTGAACTCAAAGAAATTCGTTTTGGCGTTGATGTTTGGCAATTGCTTTCAAATAAAAATTTACTTTCTGCGACTTCTGTCACACTTGTCGGTGCAAAAATTACATTGATTCGGCACGCAGATGACAGCATTACACTTGAAGGTTTAAAAGCCAGCGAAGGGCAACCGACTTGGTTATTGCAAGGAAAATATCTGTTGTTGCAAAGTTCAATAACGTGGCGTGATGAAAAATTACACAAACCTGCACGACAAATTTCACCTGTCAATTTAGCGATTATGAATGACGGTGAAAATCATCGAATCAATTTGCTTGCCCAATTGCAAAAAATAGAATTAGTTCGTGTGTCGCTTGATTTGTCGGGAAATCCATTTGATTTAAAAACGTTAAAAGGCAACATTTTTCTTGAAAGTGAAAATTTGAAATTAAGTGAATTTGCAGGTTTTGAGTTGCCTTTGTCGCTTAAAATAATGGATGGTGTGGCGAATTTAAAAGCGTGGGCAAAATTAGAAAATGGTCAATTTGACTCGCTTAATGGCGAAATAAAATTAGAAAATGTGTCGCTTAATCGTCCACAACATTCGATTTTCAAACTCAACGAATTCGCCAGTAATTTTAAAATCAAATATCAAAATGAAACGTGGCAAATTTCGTTGCCTAAATTTGAGATTTTTACGCCTGAAATTGAACTGAATGGTGCGGTTTTAGCTAACGTGAATCCAAATAATTCCGCCGAAAATAGCGTGGGGTTATTTTTAGAAAAACTTGAAATAGAGCCGCTTATTTCAGTTGTAAATTTTTTTACGGAATCGCCGATTGAAGCAAATAAATTTAGTGGAATGCTGACAAATTTACGTTTATTCACGCAGCCTTCGCAACAAAAAATAGCAATCGATAGCGAATTTGATGATGTAAAAATTAGCGTTGCAAATCTAAATCTCGAACATTTAAACGGACATTTGCAAGGCAATGAACTTGCAGGAATGTTGCAATTAAATTCTGAAAAATTAGCGTTTCACGCGCCAACTTTATTTCGAGAAGTGTTACCAGAAATTCAATTAAAAACAGTTTTGAATTGGCAACAAACACCCGAAGCGTGGCAAATTTCAAGTGATAAAATTGTTTTAAGTAATCGAGATATTCCTAGCGAAAGCACGTTGAAATTAACGTTACCAAAAAATGGCGATGGTTTTATGGATTTACAAACAAAATTTGAAATTCATGATGCAACGCAAACGTGGCGATATTTGCCTGTGGGAATTATGGACAAAGGCGTGGTTGAATGGCTTGATAAAGCGTTTGAGAAAGGACAAGTGAAAAACGGGCAGTTTTTATTTTATGGTTTGTTAAAAGATTTTCCGTTTGAAAAAAATAACGGCGTGTTTG
>CAIVBX010000119.1 GCA_903904275.1 uncultured Pseudomonadota bacterium | reverse complement strand
GCCAATTGCAAGCGAATCTTTTGCTGCCGATGATTCGCCAATTTTCCAGCATTCACAAACGTGCGCCGCAGTTCAATGATTTAAATCAATTTTTATGTTTGTTATAGCGAGGTGTGCCATGAACAAAAATCGTGAAGTTAAAATCGCTGAAAAAGAAGATTTCGCAATCAATTCAGCCCATAAACAAACACAAAATCAGCCTGTGAAAGAGATGTTGCCAGAAAGAGTCTTTTGTATGCCAAGCGTCCCACGTCCTGGCATAACCAGTTGGAGTTTGGTGCTGTGATGTTTTTTTCAAAACCACAAACACCACGCAACTTGCCGAGTTTATTTGCAGATTGGCATAGCGATGTAACGTGTGTTTTTGCTAGAGACCCTGCGGCGCGTAGTTTGACCGAAGTCTTGATTACTTACCCAGGTGTTCACGCACTTTTGTTGCATCGCATCAGTCATCGGTTGTGGAAAAAAGAGTGGAAATTTTCAGCACGTTTTTTATCGGCATTTACGCGCTGGTTGACCAACATCGATATTCATCCTGGTGCGACGATTGGAAAACGTTTTTTTATCGACCACGGTGCGTGCGTTGTGATTGGTGAAACGGCTGTTGTTGGTGACGACGTGACGATGTATCACGGCGTAACGCTGGGCGGCACGTCTTGGAACAAAGGGCGGCGGCATCCATCGATTGGCAATAATGTTCTGATTGGCGCAGGTGCAAAAATTCTGGGTGCAATTGAAATTGGCGACAACGTCAAAGTCGGTGCAAATTCGGTAGTCATGAAAGATGTGCCAGCGTGTTGCACTGTGATTGGCATTCCAGGGCGTGTGGTGATGAGCAAAGGTGTGAAAATACAAAATCCACGCGGTATTGATTTGGAAATTCCTGCCATTGATCCAATTGGTAAAGCAATTAACTGTTTGGTTGAGCGTTTGGATGCGTTAGAACATAACCAGAAAAAAATAATTGAGCCTGAAATAGAAGGCTGTAGCAGTTGTGAAGCCGACGGCATTTGCAAAGGTGGTGAATGATGGATTTACTCGAATTTGATGCAACCGATTTATATTTTGAACAAGCGGATTCAATAGAAGTTCAAGATTTGATTCGCACTGCGTCTGAATTGTACGGTAGTGGAGAAGCAGAATTGCCGTTGCTTCAAGCGTATTTGCGTGCGCCAGAATCGCTCAATGTGTTGGTGGCGTTAAACCGTTTTTATTATTACCAACATCGATTAACCGAAGCGTTGATGATTTCAGAAAAAGCCTTGGGGTTAATTCGGCAAAACATCAATTTTCCGAACGATTGGCAACAGTTAGAACGTACACATATTAGCGACGCGCCAAAAGAATCATTAACCCGAATTCGGTTGTATTTGTTCACGTTGAAATCGATTGGTTTTTTGAATATGCGTTTAGAGAATTTGGAATTAAGTCGCGGTATTTTTGAAAAGTTAATTGCGCTCGATGACAAAGACCGCATCGGAGCAAAAGGGTTGTTAGAAGTTTTAGAGTTGCGCGAAAGTAAATTTTAACTCATTAAAAATAAGAGAGATTATTATGAATTTTGAAGAGGATATGGAAGAGTTGGAATCGGCTGAAGATTTTCTTCGGTATTTCGAGTTAGAGTATGAGCCAAGCGTAGTGCATGTGAATCGATTGCATATTTTACAACGATTCAACACCTATTTAACGCAAGCAGAAAGCAACATGCCCGCTGATGAGGATGCGAAAAAAATCATTTACAAAAATCTTTTAGCGCGTGCTTATCAAGATTTCGTTGAATCCGATGCACAAACTGAAAAAGTGTTCAAAGTATTCAAAATGGGTGATGAATCGAATAATTTCGTCTCACTCGGCGACATAAAAGTATGAGCGAAGACCTCGAAGATCGTGGTGAAGGACGATTTGAGTTCGGTACAGCCGTGCGTGTTACTCGAAACGTTCGCAACGACGGCACTTATCCAGGCAAAGAAGTCGGTGAATTATTAGTTCGACGCGGCAGCGTAGGTCATGTGATTGAAGTCGGTACATTTTTACAAGACCAAGTTATTTTTACGGTGCATTTTTTAGATCAGGGAAAAATGGTGGGTTGTCGCACCGAAGAATTGATTCCAGCTGATGCACCGTGGAATCCAAGCCGTTTTGAATTTCATGATATGGTGAAATGCAAAATCGATTTAGGTATGGGTGGCAATTTGCTTTTTGAAAAAGGCACGCAAGGCGAAGTTCTCAAAGTGTTGCGTGATTTAGAACCCTTGCAATATCACGTTCGTTTTCCAGATAAAACTTTGCAAGTGCCTGAATCTGCGCTTGAACCTGCCGACCCCAATTTTCGTGAACCTGAGGATTGAAAATGACAACCGCTATCGAACCTTATACGTTATTGCGAGCAGCGTTAGCCTTATTTGAAAAGTCGCCTGCTGAACTTTCGCCTGAAGAATTAAGTCATACTGAAACGCAAGCGAGAAACGAATTTACGCTTGAAACGCGGGTGTTAAATTCGCCCGAAGCGGCGGCGGTAATCGTTCCCGATAAAGAATTAAATTTAGCCTTTGCTGAAGTTCAAAAACGTTTTGAAAATAGCAAAGCATTTGAAACGGCTTTAGCTGCGAATTCATTAACGATTGAAACCTTGAAAGCCGCATTATTTCGGCAATGCAAAGTGAATAATGTTTTGGAAAGCGTTGCCGCTCATGCTGCACCAATCGATAACGATGAAATCGAGCGTTATTATCACGCGCACCCTGAAAAATTCCATTGTCCTGAGCAACGCACCGCGCGGCATATTCTCATCAGCGTCAATCCCGATTTTCCTGAAAATACGCCCGAAATGGCATTAAAACGGATTGAGGAAATCGCCGAAAAACTCAAACGCAAACCGAAAAAATTTGCTGATTTAGCGTTGAAAAATTCGGAATGTCCGACCGCATTTAACGGCGGTGAATTAGGCAATGTCATCGCGGGAAAATTGCATCCTGAATTGGATGTCACGTTGTTTGCGTTAAAAGAAAATGAAATCAGCGGCGTAGTTGAAACGGAAGCAGGATTACATTTAATTCAATGTCTAAAAATTATTCGTCCCGAAACCATGTCATTAAAAACGGCTACACCAAAAATTCGTTCTGCGATGCAAGAACGGCAAAAACAACTTTATCAAAAAGCATGGTTGGCGAATCTGCCGAAAGTGAGTGAAAGTCATGACCAAAGAAACTAAACAACATTGTTCGTTTTGTGAAATCGAAGCCTCGGCTTCTGTGCCGATGATTGCAGGTGCGGAAGGACATATTTGCGAAGCTTGCGTGATTTTGGCAAGCCAAGTCGTTTCGAGTTGGGGCAAAAAGAAAGCCTTGTCAGATATTCCGCAAGAATTACCTAAACCTGTTGAAATCAAAAAATTGCTCGACCAATATGTGATTGGGCAAGATTTAGCGAAAGAAATTCTCGCCGTCGCGGTTTATAACCATTACAAACGCCTCAAACACGAAAATAGTAAAGTCGCTGGGCTAGGCAGTGCTGACCAAAGTGTTGAAATTGGAAAATCAAACATTTTGCTCGTCGGACCTTCGGGAACGGGGAAAACGTTACTTGCTAGCACGCTTGCAAAAATTGTTGGCGTTCCATTTGCCGTTGCCGATGCGACCACACTCACGCAAGCGGGTTATGTTGGTGACGATGTGGAAAACATTTTAGTGCGTTTACTCGACGTGGCAAATGGCGACATTAGCAAAGCCGAATGGGGCATTGTTTATATTGACGAAGTGGACAAAATCGCAAGAAGCCCTGAACAGGCAATTGGCACACGCGATGTTTCAGGCGAAGGCGTGCAACAAGCGTTATTGCGTTTGGTCGAAGGCTCGCTTGTGAAAGTTTCGCTCAAAGGTCGGCGCAAAGAACAAAGTGGCGGCAGTGAATCTGTCACGGTTGATACGCGCAACATTTTGTTTATTTCAGGCGGCGCGTTCCCAGGTTTAGAAAAACACGTTGAAAAACGTTTAGTGCCAGGGCATACGGCGATTGGTTTTCACGCTGAAATGAATTCGACTGAAAAGCCCAAATTAGAAGATATGCTCAACGCCACGCAACCCGACGACTTGAAAAAATTTGGTTTGATTCCTGAATTTATCGGACGTTTTCCTGTGTTAGCTCCACTTGAACCGTTAGATGTTGAAGCGTTAATTAAAGTTCTCACCGAACCTAAAAACGCGCTGGTCAAACAATATCAACAGTTGTTTGCCTTTGATGACGTGGAACTCGAGTTCACGCAAGACGCGCTAGAAGAAATCGCCGAACAAGCCATTGAACACAACACGGGCGCACGCGGTTTGCGCGGCATCATGGAAAAAGTGTTGCGTCGAATCATGTTTGATATTCCCTCACGCGAAAATGTCGAACGTTGCATCGTCAACGCCGACGTTATCAAAGGTGAACAAGAAGTCGAAGTTGTCGAACACGAAGAACCCGAACAAGCTACCCAATAACAAACGAGAAAAATCATGAGTACACAAGACATTATCGAAAAACAACTCGCCGACAACGCGGTCATCCTTTACATGAAAGGCGTACCGACTGCGCCAGAATGCGGTTTTTCTGCCAAAACGGTGGGTATTTTGAACGGAACGGGTGTGCCGTTTGCGTATGTGAATGTATTGCAAGCCCCGTTTATCCGCGAAAAATTACCAAAAATTTCAAAGTGGCCAACCTTTCCGCAATTGTTCATCAACGGCGAACTCGTTGGAGGTTGTGACATTGTTGAAGCGATGTTTAACGACGGTAGTTTGTTACCAATGTTGCAAGCAACGGTTAAAATCGATTCGGCAACCGTGACACATTCGGAAGTTTCAAATCTGATTAGCAAAGCCTATCCAAACGCGAAAATCAGCATCGAAGGACAAGGCTGTGATTTAACGATTAGCGTGGTGAGCGAAGATTTCGCGGGTTTGCCGTTAGTTAAACAACATCAAGGTGTGATGGAAACATTAAACGAGGTTTTAGCGTCAGGACGTTTGCACGCGGTTACTCTGAAAACGTCTACACCTGAAACGCAACCTGCACCGCAAGCAGGTTTATTACAAATTAAAAGTTGATTTCTTTTTTAGGAGAGTGTCATGGCAAAAGTAGGTATTTTTTTCGGAACAGATACAGGCAACACGCGCAAATTTGCTAAAAAAAT
>CAIVBX010000118.1 GCA_903904275.1 uncultured Pseudomonadota bacterium | reverse complement strand
GTGCGAACGATGTAGACATTGCCATGATGCAAGTCAAAAAAGCCTACGTTGACATCATAAATGAAAATGGTGAACCGCATCGTGAAACGCCGATTGTTACAGCGGGAGCAGTCACGATTGATGTTGTTGACCGTAAAAATGGCACACGAAATCGTTTGCGGGAGGCGGCATGAGTGAATTTGAATTTTCAGATGTAATGGAAGCAGCAGAGTATCAATATGAAAAAATTAACGAACTTCATGTGTTTATGTTCAACGAATTGAAGCGTGGGAAAGAACTCGACCCAAACGAAATTGGCAAACGTTATTTGGATATTGTCACGTCGCACTTGGCTAACGTGTTGGCATCTGAATCATGAATCCACAAGCACAAAAAAACCAGCATCGCCGCTGGTTAATTTGCAAAACACATAAAGATTTCTGTCGAGGAAAATTATGACACAAAAGCAAAAACAAACAATGCGTGATTACAAAGTGAAACAGCGGAGTAGTTATGTTTTACGGTAGCCAGTTTGCGTATGACAACGCAGAAGAACCTTGGCGTGATGACAGCCTTGACGAAGAAGTCAAGGAAGCATTAACGGCGGATTTCGACAAGGATTTTTTGACTTATGAATTCAGTGACAAATTAGTGTCATTATTTTTGAAAGTCTGCAAAAAAACCGCATCACTTGATGATTTTGTCGAGTTCAAAAAAGAATCATCCGACTGGTATGAAACTGAACTTGAACGCTATCAAGATGGAAACTTTGAACGAAAAGAAAAGGAAATCATCGAGCATCACAACAGCATTTAACGCGGCTTTACCTCCGCACCTACTCGCCCTGTATTGAGTAATCAATACGGGCATTTTTTTGAGAAAAACCATGACGTTAATTTTAGCTTTAAAAGCACTCGTGTTCTTTTTGACTGGCTATGGTGCAGGTCGTTTTTACGCCTACAAAATCATTAAAGCATTCAAGAAAAACCGAAAATTAGTCAACAAAACAAACCGCGCAATCGCGCAAAACCCTAAACCTTTGGAGAATTAACCATGACAGACGAATTCGATTTCGATTATCAACCACCTGCTCAAACAGAATCGGTGCAACAACCAACGCAATACGCTCCACCTGTACAGGAACAACCAGTGCAACAACCTATTACGAATACTCAACCTGAACAAGATGTTTCAGAGATGGGCGCATTTGAAATTCCTGACTTGCGAAAAGGTAAGTTAAGCATTATTCCAGTTGGCAGTCGCTATTGGACACCAGAATCAGAAGGCGAGTTTAAGTACGGAATTGTACGACGCTTTGAAAATCAGATTTATGAAAAAATTGATGAACGCACGGGGGAAATTACGCAGGAAACGTTACGCACGTTAATTTTTGCTGAACAACGCGAAGATTTGAGCTGGGTGGTGTTTTCAAATTGCTCCAAAAAACTGGTGGGCGACTTTGAAGGTTCTGTTAAAAGCGGCGAGATTATCCTGAACAAAACGGGCGTGTTTATCAAGTATCTTGGCAAGGTCAAGAACGCGACTAACAGTTTTAAACACGATGATTTTGAGATTAGAACCATCGGTTAAATAACTAAAAATCCCTGTAATGTCACAAATTGCAGGGATTTTTTATGTCAAAAATTAGGAGAAAACTATGTTTGATTCAGAAAACACAGACGATTTAAGCGGAATCGTTATGCCGCGTTTTGATTTCGCACAATCGAAAAAAATTGAAACCGAAGAAACTAAAGATAATTCAATCGCCGCGCAAATTTCAACCGTTTTCAGCGCGTCGGGAATCAGTGCGATTATGTCGCATCCTGAAATGGATTCACTGCCAACGGCGGGACAACAGCATGTCCAACGTAAATTTGAAAATCGTAAAAACGGCACGTTCAATAATTTTTCAAGCACATCGCCTATATCTCCTACCAATCCAATGGAAACTGCTTCTCCTTTTTCTTTTGCTTCCAAGGTCCATTTTACAGCTTCGTTGTAATCGAAAGTCATTTTGTCGATATAACGTGTTTCCATCCTTCTTTTGATACGTTCGGGGTCAACGTCCACGCCCAGATAAGTTGCTCCGGCCATAGTGGCTGCCAATGGCTGTGCACCACTCATGCCACCAATTCCACCCGAAACAATCAGCTTGTGTTTCAAATCACC
>CAIVBX010000117.1 GCA_903904275.1 uncultured Pseudomonadota bacterium | reverse complement strand
CTGAAAATCAACTAACACTTTCTGCAATTGGTCATCGTGTTGTTCACGGTGGCGCGAATTTTACAAAAATCACCAGAATTACGGATGACGTTTTAACGCAAATTTCGCAACTTGATAATTACGCGCCATTACACAATCCCTCAAATCGTTTAGGCATCGAAATCGCCGCAGAATTATTTAAAAATGTAACGCAATTTGCGGTTTTTGATACGGCATTTCATCGTAAGATTCCCGATTACGCGGGACGTTATGCGATTCCTGAAAATTTATCGGCAAACGTTGCGTTTTATCGTTACGGTTTTCACGGCATTTCTTGCCAACATAGCGTTAATGCGGCTGCCAAAATACTCAATAAATCACCTGAAAATTTGAATTTAATTATTTTACATTTAGGTGGTGGCGCGAGTGCGACAGCGGTTAAAAATGGGATTAGCGTTGATACGTCAATGGGCTTTTCACCAACCGAAGGTTTAGTCATGGCAAGTCGTAGCGGAGATATTGACCCGATGATTGCCGTTACATTACAACGTGAAGGAAAAACTGTTGAAGACATTAACACATTGTTAAATAAGCAAAGCGGCTTGCAAGGTGTGTGTGGTGAAACGGATATGCGAACTATTTTAGAAAGCGTCGAGCAGGGAAATGAGAATTGTCACAATGCGTTAAATTTGTTTTGTTATCGTATTAAAAAATATATTGGAACTTATTTTGCAGTTTTGAATGGGAATGTTGATGCGTTAATTTTTACAGGCGGAATCGGTGAAAATGCGCCTGCCATTCGGCAACGAATTTTAGAAAATTTAGACGGTTTAGGATTTTCGTTAAATTCAAATTTAAATCCACAATGTTTTAGTAGTAATATCGACATCAGCGATGAGCGAAATCGCTCCCGAGTTTTAGTCATTCATGCGGAAGAAGAGCGCGAAATCGCACAACAGATCCAATCTTTTTAATTTAATTTTGAGAGGTTTTCATGGCAGAAAAAACATATAGCTTCAAACTTGATGCTGAATTGCAAAAAAAAATGAACGCTTATTGGCGTGCGGCAAATTATTTATCTGTTGGACAAATTTATTTACTAGATAATCCGCTTTTAACCGAACCGTTAAAACTTTCACACATTAAACCGCGTCTTTTAGGACATTGGGGAACAACACCAGGTTTAAATTTCATTCATGTTCACGTTAATCGGTTGATTAAAGAACATAATTTAAATATGATTTTTATTTGTGGTCCTGGTCATGGCGGACCTGCAATGGTTGCAAATTCCTGGTTAGAAGGAACTTATAGCGAATTTTATCCTAACATTTCGCTCGATAAAGATGGGATGAAACATTTATTTCATCAATTTTCATTTCCAGGCGGTATTCCAAGTCATGTTGCACCCGAAACACCAGGTTCAATTCATGAAGGAGGTGAATTAGGTTACGCCGTTTCTCACGCTTACGGAAACGTATTCGATAATCCTGATTTAATTGCTTGTTGTGTTGTTGGTGACGGTGAAGCTGAAACAGGTCCTATGGCGGCTTCTTGGCATTCAAATAAATTTTTAAATCCTGCGCGTGATGGTGCGGTGTTGCCAATTTTACATTTGAATGGTTACAAAATTGCCAATCCAACTCTTTTAAGTCGCATCAGCGAAGAAGAATTGGTGAAATTATTTGAAGGTTATGGCTATGACGTACATTTTGTGGAAGGCAATGACCCCGATGTCGTACATCCAAAAATGGCTGCCGTTTTAGAAGCATGTATTGCTGACATTAAAGCCATTCAACATGAATGGCGCACTACAACAGATACAAAAGTATTAAAACGTCCACGTTGGCCAATGATTATTATGCGTACGCCAAAAGGTTGGACAGGACCTGAAAGCGTTGATGGCAAAAAAACGGAAGATTTTTGGCGTTCACACCAAGTGCCATTGTCGGGTTTAGCAAATAACGCAGAACATATTTCCATTTTGGAAAATTGGTTAAAAAGCTACAAACCAGAAGAATTATTCGATGAAAACGGTACGCCATTAGCTGAATTACAAGAACTTGCACCAATTGGTCAGCGTCGAATCGGTGATAATCCCCATGCAAATGGTGGAATTTTGTTGCGGGATTTAAGAATGCCTGATTTCCGTGATTACGCGGTAAATGTTCCTGTGCCAGGCGGCGTTGAAGCCGAAGCTACGCGCGTAATGGGAACATTCTTGCGTGATATTATGAAAAACAATCGGATGCAGAAAAATTTCCGTATTTTTGGACCAGATGAAACATCATCAAATCGCTGGGATGATGTATTTGCAGAAACATCGCGCGTTTGGATGGAAACAATTTTGCCTGAAGATACCGATTTATCACAAGATGGTCGTGTGATGGAAATTTTGAGTGAACACACTTGCCAAGGTTGGCTTGAAGGCTATTTGCTCACAGGTCGCCACGGTTTCTTCTCGTGCTACGAAGCGTTTATTCACCTTATCGATTCGATGTTTAACCAACATGCAAAATGGCTCAAAACCACGAATCGTATCCCTTGGCGTAGACCAATTGCGTCGCTTAACTATTTGTTGACCTCACACGTTTGGCGACAAGATCACAACGGTTTTTCACATCAAGACCCAGGTTTTATTGACCACGTTGTGAACAAAAAAGCCGAAGTGATTCGCGTATTTTTACCACCCGATGCAAACACATTACTTTCTGTGACTGACCACGTTTTGCGTAGTCGTAATTATGTGAACGTTATCGTGGCAGGCAAACAACCCGCGCCACAATGGTTATCAATGGATGCGGCAGCGAAACATTGTGAAGCAGGCGTGAGTGTTTGGGAATGGGCAAGTAATGACAATGGCGCATCACCTGATGTTGTGATGGCTTGCGCGGGTGATGTACCAACTTTGGAAGCATTAGCTGCCGTTGATATTTTGCGTCGTGAAGTGCCAGATTTAAAAATCCGCGTGATTAACGTGGTGAATTTAATGAAGTTGCAACCTGAAACCGAACATCCAAATGGTTTGAGTGATGCAGATTTTACCGAGTTATTCACACACGACAAACCTGTTGTATTTGCTTATCACGGTTATCCTTGGTTGATTCATCGTTTAACTTATCGTCGTAGCAATCACGCTAATTTGCACGTTCGTGGTTACAAAGAAGAAGGTACAACGTCAACACCATTCGATATGGTTGTGATGAATGAGGTGGACAGATTCCATTTAGCGATGGATGCTATTGACCGCGTGCCACGTTTGGCTGATAAAGCTATTTATCTCAAACAAGCATTGCGTAATAAATTGGTTGATCACAAAAATTACATTCGGATTCACGGCGAAGATATGCCAGAAATCCAAAATTGGAAATGGTCAAATCCAGTCGGTTAATTCGCTGCTGTTTTTAAACTAAAAAAGCAGGCAGGTTTTTATAACTTGCCTGCTTTTTGTTATTTAGGAGGTAGAAATAAAAAAATGAAAACAAACTTATTAGTCGCGTTAATCAATGTTGTTGAAAATCCTGTTGTTGATTTAGTCTCGCATTACAAAGGTTCAAATCGTGCGAACAATATGGGAGACGCGCTAGAAAATTATGTAAAAGATTTATTTTGTCATTCGGTGAATTCGACAGATGATATTGTTCACAGTCAGTATTTTTCATATCTTGGCAATCAAAATAATCCGCCCGATGCCATCATCAAAAACAGTGATGCCATTGAAGTTAAAAAAATTGAAAGTTTAAATTCGGCGATTGCTTTAAATAGTTCGTATCCAAAAAATAAACTTTATCGCAACGATTCGCGCATTACCGAAGCGTGCCGCAATTGTGAAGAAAATGATTGGACTGAAAAAGACATCATTTACGCAATCGGTGTTGCCCCTAAAAATACTCAAAAACTAAAAGCGTTGTGGTTTGTTTATGGTGATTGTTATGCCGCTGATAGCCATATTTATCAACGTATTGCCGATGAAATTTCAGAAGGTATTCAAGAAATCCCAGATGTCGAATTTATCGAAACAAACGAACTGGCAAAGGTCAAAAAAGTTGATCCATTAGGT
>CAIVBX010000116.1 GCA_903904275.1 uncultured Pseudomonadota bacterium | reverse complement strand
TGGCAAAAAATTGGCTTAATTGAAGCCGCTGAATTGCAATCTAAAATAGAAACTCTTTTAAAGGAAAAATAATGCTCTGGTTTAAAGCGTTACATTTAATTGCAATGGTGTGTTGGTTTGCGGGGTTGTTTTATTTGCCGAGATTGTACGTTTATCACGCAATGAGTGACGATGAAGCCAGCAATGCGCGTTTTAAAATCATGGAACGCAAATTGTTTTTTGGCATTATGACACCGTCAATGATTGCCACATTTGTCTTTGGCTTTGGATTGTTAATCGCTGGCGCGTGGCAAATGTATTCGAGTGCAGGCTGGTTACACATTAAATTTTTAATGCTGATTTGCTTATTGATTTACCATTATTTTTGCTGGCAATGGCTGAAAGATTTTCGCTCGAATCAAAACAAATGTGACCACGTTTTTTATCGTTGGATGAATGAAATTCCAGTGATTTTTTTGATTGGGATTATTATTTTGGCGGTGGTGAAACCGTTTTAAAAAAGAGCAGGGCGGATTTTAAATGCCGCCCTGACAAATTACGCGCTAACTTGGGCAATCCAATCTTGTAAATTGTAATAATTGGTAATTCTCGCTACTTTTCCATCGCGTACTTCAAAAAATGCACCCGCTGGCAAACGGTATTTTTGACCTTGCGCTTCGGGCAAACCGTCATCCGTTTTCAAGTATTCACCCAAAACAATAAATTCAGCCGAAGCGCGTTTGCCGTCTGCACTTGCCATAATTACCATATCGACAAGTTGTTCTTTGTAATTTGAATTCATGCACGCCATAAATTGCGTGAAGGCTTCTTTACCAATATCGCGTTTGCCTTGATTGATGTCGTGAATAACATCATCTGTTAATAAATTCAAAAATGTATCCATATCACCTGCATTAAATGCCGCGTAATAATTTTCGATTAAAGAAAGTGTCGCTTGTTGGCTCATGTGAGTTCCTTTTGAAAGTTAAAATTGAAGAAGTTATATTTTAGCCGAAATTTTCTGTGGTATATCTTTTGCTGTTAAAAATAAAAAACGTTGAAATTTAAAAACTGAGAACACAAAAAGATGACTGAATCCGAATTGATAGATTTACCGTTTATTGGCTTATTGCCGTTGATGCGTTTAGCGTATTCTGGCGTTGAGCTTGCACCGTTGGGACAAAAATTGATTGAAAAAACAGAACAAAATCCAAACGATGCGAATGCGTTGATGGATTTGTCGATGGTTTTGCAATTGCGCGGTAATAAAGACTTAGCGTTGCAACTTCAACAAGACGCAATCAATTTACAACCACTTTATTTTCCACCGTTGACTACAAAAACACCGAAAATTCGTGTTTTAGCGTTAATGAGTGTCGGCGATTTAATGGCGAATTCACCGATTGAATTTTTGCTCGAAAATTCAGATGTTGAGTTGATTCAATTTTACATTACTGAACCTGAACATTTAGACGAAGCGTTACCAGAACATGATTTGTTATTTGTGGCGATTGCGGAATCTGAACAAAATTTGCCGTTGTTAAACCAAATTTCGCCCATTTTGAAAAACTGGCATTGTCCCGTTTTAAACAAACCTGAATATATTGCGAAAATGTCGCGTGATGCCGCGTGTAAATTGTTAGCGAATGTTGAAAATATCGTCATGCCAACAACGCGACGTTTAACAGTGGATGAAATTAAAAAAACAGCGGTTGAATTTCCGTTAATCATTCGTCCAGTTGATTCTCACGCAGGGCATGATTTAGAAAAAATTGAAACGCAACAAGCCTTAGAAAATTATTTAAATTCACAACTACACGCCGAATTTTATGTGGCGCGATTTGTCGATTATCGAAATACTGACGGTTTTTTTCGTAAATATCGCGTGATGTTGATTGAAGGAAAACCATTTTTAGCGCATTTGGCGATTTCTGAAAATTGGATGATTCATTATTTAAACGCGGGAATGTTAGAAAGTGCTGAAAAACGTGCCGAAGAAGCTCGCGCAATGACAAATTTTTCAGAAACCTTTGCCAAAAAACACGCCGTTGCATTTCAATCTATTTATGAAAAATCAAAACTTGATTACATGGGAATCGATTGCGGTGAAACGCCAGAAGGCGATTTGCTGATTTTTGAAATTGACAGTTGCATGATTGTTCACGCGCTCGATTCGTTGGAATTATTTCCTTATAAACAATCTCCGATGCAAAACTTGTTTGCGGCATTTCAACAGCTTTTGAACAATAAAAAAACGCGACTGTAAAAAATCGCGTTTTGATGATGAATTTATTCTCTACGCCAGCGCGTTGTACCGTCTGGCGAATCTTCTAAAATCACGCCTTGTGCTTTTAATTCATCTCGAATTTGATCAGCTAACGCCCAATTTTTTGCTTTTTTAGCATCAATCCGCGCTTGAATTTGGGCTTCAATTTCTGCGTCATTGTCATTTTCGCCTTTCAAAAAGGTTTCGGAATCATCTTGCAACAAACCCAAAATGCTTGCGAGTGATTTTAACGTTGTGGCTAAAACAGACGATTTTGTTTTGTTCAATTCACGCGCTACGTCAAATAAAACGGCTAACGCAACAGGTGTATTAAAATCGTCATTCATCGCGTCTTCAAAGCGCGTTTTGAAATCTGAATCAATGTCAGTTTCGAGAATTTCAACATCACGCAACGCGGTATAAAGTCGCGTTAAACCTGCTGCCGCATCGTTTAATGATTCATCCGAATAATTTAACGGACTGCGGTAATGGCTAGATAAAATGAAAAATCGCACGATTTCAGGGCGATATTTTTTTAACACTTCGCGCACGGTGAAAAAGTTACCGAGCGATTTCGACATTTTTTCTTCGTTGATTCGCACGAAACCATTGTGCATCCACAAATTTACAAATTTTTCACCTGTCGCGCCTTCGGATTGGGCAATTTCATTTTCATGATGGGGAAATTGCAAATCCATTCCGCCACCGTGAATATCAAATGAATTTCCTAAACAGCACGTTGACATTGCCGAACATTCGATATGCCAACCAGGACGACCATTGCCCCAAGGCGATTCCCAAAACGGTTCATCTGGTTTCGCCATTTTCCACAACACAAAATCCATTGGATTCCGTTTTGCTAAATCAACATCAACCCTTTCACCTGCTTGTAAATCGTCTAAATTTTTTCCTGACAATTGCCCATAATTTTTGAATTTATCGACCGCATAAAACACATCGCCATTTGTACTAACATAAGCAAAACCGTTCGCAATCAATTTTTCAATCATGGCAATAATGTCAACAATCGACGTTGTGGCGCGTGGTTCAATATCGACTGGTAAAACAGACAACGCACGTTCATCTTCGTGCATTGCATCAATAAAACGTTCTGTTAGCGCGTGAAAATCTTCGCCATTTTCATTCGCACGATGAATAATTTTGTCGTCGATGTCGGTGATATTACGAACATAAGTGACTTCGTAATTTGAATAACGCAAATAGCGTACAACCGTATCGAAAACAACCATGACGCGAGCGTGACCAACGTGGCAATAATCATAAACCGTCATGCCGCAAACATAAATTCCCACTTTCCCCGCAACGCGCGGCGTGAAAATTTCTTTTGAACGGGTAAGCGTGTTGTAAATTTTTAGCATTTTTAAACCATTAAATTATTTTTTGAATTACACGAAGAAACTAAACACGCCGCCCAATAATCCACCAATCACACCGCCCCACACCACGAGCCAACCTAAATGTTCTTTGATAATGGCTTGCACCATTTCTTTGACGAGTTGCGGCGTAAGTTCACTAAGACGTTTATCAATTACGGTTTCGATTTTGTTGACTAAATCGGTACTGATTTTTTGGGCATTTAAACCATGTTGCAATGCGGTTTTGAATTCGCTGGAATCGACCATTTCAATCAACGTGACTTTGACTTTTTCAACAAAAGGTTCTTTGAGTGGCGTTAAGGCTTCTACGCCGCCCATCATCATTAGCATTCCTCCGAAAGACGATTCTAAAATGACTAAAACCAAACTGTCGTAGATTTTATCGTAATCGACTACGTCTAAAAGTGGTTCTAAATTCAACACTTTTGAGCCGCCTTGTTCTTCCGTTTCGATAAATTGTTCGATGTTTTGCGCGGTGAAAAATTGCGACATCATCAGCGTTTTAATCGCGCCTTTGAATTCTTCAAAACGCTCAGGAATGACACCAGAACCCTTTAAAT
>CAIVBX010000115.1 GCA_903904275.1 uncultured Pseudomonadota bacterium | reverse complement strand
GATTGCGTATCAGCAACGTTAGCTTTTGCAACTGAAACATCCGCTTTTGCTTTGGCTAAATCGGCTTTTTTCATCGCTAATTCGGCTTGATTTTCACGATCATCTAAATAGAAAAGTGGTGTGCCAGCCGCAACTTTATCGCCTACTTTTACCGTGACTTTACTGACTAATCGCGCCAGCGGAGAACCAATTGCAATGTTTTCATTTTTTGGTTCGATAATTCCCGCGCCAGCAATAAAATTTTGAAATGGTGCAGAAGCAGGTTCAACAAAGGCAGGTGCAATCGGAACAGGTTTGTTACTGTTCACAACGGTATAAGCGGCAAATAAAAATCCTGCGGAGGCAAGAATGGGAAGTGTATATTTCATGCAGTTCTCAAGGGTTCAGAAATTTTAACAATATGCCCATCATCCATTTCAGCCATTCGGTCAGCAAAATTAAAAATGCGCGAATCATGCGTCACAATCACTAACGCGCGGTTTTCATCAACGGCAACTTCTTTTAATAAATTCATGATGTTATGCCCGCTTGCATGATCTAACGCGCTAGTCGGCTCGTCACAAACAATCAAACGCGGACTGTGAATTAACGCTCTGGCAATTGCAACGCGCTGTTGTTGTCCGCCTGAAAGTTGTGACGGAAACGATTTCCAGCGTTCGCCCAAACCGACACGCTCTAAAACATCAATCGCTTTTTTTTGCGCTACGCCACGTTTTTCGCCGTTAATAATCAGCGGCACAGATACGTTTTCTGCGGCATTTAATGAAGGCAATAAATTAAATGCTTGAAATACAAAACCAATTTGCGATGCACGAAAACGTAATTTGTCTTTGCTTTTCATGGTCAATAAATTTTCGCCAAACAATTCACATAAACCTGCATCTTGGTCGAGAATTCCTGCGATAACGGAAATTAAAGTAGTTTTCCCACAACCCGAAGGTCCTACGAGCATTATCAATTCAGCTAAACGAATTTCTAAATTAACACTGTTCAAAGCAGTCACTTTTTGACCACCTGTGTCGTAGGTTTTGATTAAGTTTTCACAACGGACGGCGATATTCATATCAACTTTTAAACACAATCGCAGGTTCTAAACGAATCACTTTTAAAATGCTGATAAGCGCGGCAAACATACAGATAAAACTTACTCCCAAACCGCTAAAAATCAGCAATTGCCACGGAAATTTAAACGCCAAAATGGAATTTCGCATTGCGTAACCAAATAATGCTGTTAATCCAACGCCCATTCCATAACCTGTGCTGCCAACCAAAATGGCTTGTAATAAAATCATTCTTAATAATGTCCAATTGCTTGTTCCCATTGCTTTCAAAACACCAAATTGGCGCAAATTTTCGAGCGTAAAATTATAAAAAGTTTGCCCTGCAATCGCAGCACCAACAATAAACCCCAGCGTAATTGAAATCCCAAAGTTAATCGGAATGCCTGTGTTTTTCATAAAATAATTGAACGTTAAATCCATGAATTCTTGTTGCGTGTAAGCTGCCAAACCCGTATTTGCATGAATGCGTTTTGTAAGTTCTTGGATATTTTGTCCCGCTTTCGCTTTCACTAAAACGAATGACAGTAATTTTCGTTCACGCGGGGCGTAAATTTTGGCGCGAGAATAAGTGGTGTAAATCGTAGGTTGAGATTGAAATGTGCGTGTGACTTTTGCAATGCCAACAACAAATGCGCGTTTATCGTTAAGTTCTAGTGTGTCACCTACTTTAAGCGGAATTTTTTTGCCGCCTTCGATTAAAGGCGGTTTGGCAAGTTTTTCATTCGCGCCATCAAAATCTACAATCACGCTGTCACTACGTCGTAAATCGTTGAGTTTTCCTTCAATTAAAACTGCTGGCGCGCCAATTAACGTTGTATCGTCTAAACCGATAACTGTGCAATTTTGAAATGTGCCGTCCGACATTCGTGCTTTTTGCATTCCCTTATACATTGGCATTGCCCATTCCACACCAGACACGCCACGAACACGATAAAGTTCCGTGTCTTGCAGCGATTTTATGTCATCGATAAATTGGACTTTTTCATCCATCACCCAAATATCAGGTAAGCCAACATCCGTAATAAAACTATAAGAACGTGACATCAAGCCCATAAAAATCGCGGGTTGTTGCGTCATAATTAGTGAGGCGAATGTTAATCCCATCACAATCCCGATGTATTTACCTTTGTCACCCATTAACATTTTTATGGCGATGTAATTCATAGTTTTCGTTATATAAAAATTATTTTTCTAACTCTACCAGTTTATTTCATAGGTAACTTAACTAATTAAGCTAATTTTTGCCTTTACTCCTTACCGTTTCATTGAAACATAATATGAAACAAATCTATTTCAATGAAACAAAAAAATGAAACAAAAAATCTCTTTACGCATTGATAAAACTCGATTTTAATGGCGACACAATGTATCAAGGAATTTGGCACATTGTGTGCATTTTCTAAATCTAAAGAAAACTATCAACTAGTTTTATTTTAGAGATGTATTATTAAGCGAGCCACCCATTTTTTGCAGCAAAACAACAGTTGGTCATGCCATTTCAGGTTACGACAATTATCACAACTGAAATTTTTTACTTTTTCGGAGCAATAAAAATGTTTAAACAATTATTCGACCCAGCAACATGGACTTACACTTATTTAATCGCTGATGACAAAAGCAAAGAAGCGGCTTTTATCGACCCTGTTAATACGCATTTAGATACTTATTTGAATTTGCTTAAAGAACATGGTTTGAAATTGATTTATTCATTTGAAACACACGTTCACGCTGACCACATTACAGCGGGTGGTTTATTACGCCAACACACGGGAGCAAAAACCTGTGTCAGTAAATTTGGCGGCGCACAACTTGTTGATATTGAAATCAACGACAGCGATGTTTTCATGCTAGGCGAAGAAAAAATCAAAGCCATTCCAACACCAGGTCACACACCAGGTTGCACATCATTTTTATGGAATGACCGTTTATTTACGGGTGATTCACTGTTTATTGGTGGCTGCGGTCGTACCGATTTTCAAGGTGGTGACGCAGGCGCATTGTACGACGCGATTACACAACGTTTATTTGTTTTACCAGGTGACACATTAGTTTATCCAGGTCACGATTATCAACAACGTTGGGTAAGCAATATCGAACAAGAACGCACCATAAATCCACGTTTAGCAGGTAAAACTCGCGAACAATTCATTGACATTATGAATAACTTGAATTTGCCAGCACCACGTTTGATTGACCAAGCTGTTCCAGCAAATCGTTATTGCGGTTTGGACGAAAACGAACGTACTCAAGCGGTTCAAATGCGTGAAGTTGAAAATTCATTGTGCATGATGCAAATGCAATCTGGCACAACAGGACAAGATTTGGTCACACTGGCGAAACAAAATATCACCGAAGTCAATCCAGAAATGGCGCGTAACTTATTGAAAGAAGGCGATATTACGCTAATTGACACACGCGAAGAAAGTGAATTTGCCGCTGGTCACATCGACAATGCGATTTTGATTCCACGCGGAACATTAGAATTCAAATTAAGCACGGTTTCTGAAATGGCAGACAAAACAAAACCTGTTTTAATTTATTGCCGCACAGGCGGACGTTCTGCACTTGCTGCTCAAACATTACAGACTTTAGGCTACACCAATGTGCTTTCACTAGCAGGTGGTTTTGAAGGTTGGAATAAATAAAAAATTAGGAGATAGTAAGGATGCGGTGAGAAGTTGGTTTTAATCGCTTCTCGCCTATTTCTTTATTCAAATTCTAAAACAACAAATTATTGAGGAATCAGAAATGACACAGCACCACACATTACTCATTGTTGGCGGCGGCGCGGCGGGTATGTCAGTCGCAAACAATATGCGTCGGATGGACAAAAATATCGACATCGCAGTGATTGAACCGAGTGAAAAACATTATTATCAAGCGGCATTCACCATCATTGGCGGTGGTGAATCAACCCTTGCTAAACACACGCGCAAAGAAGCCGATTTGTTTGGTAAAAATATCAAATGGATTAAAGAATTTGCAGCGACATTTCAACCAGATGCAAATACCGTGACGTTAAAAAATGGCGACGTAATTGGTTATGATTATTTGGTTGTTTGCCCAGGTTTCCAATTAGATTGGCACAAAATCGCAGGCGCAAAAGAAGCCTTAAATAAAAATGGCGTTTGCAGTAACTATTCTCCTGAAACCGTTGAATATACTTGGGAATGTATTAAAAATCTCAAAAGTGGCAGAGCGTTATTTACGCAACCTGTGATGCCAATTAAATGTGCAGGTGCGCCACAAAAAATTATGTACATGGCAGCAGACAGATTCCGCAAAAAAGGTTTGAAAGATAAAATCAGTGTTGAATTTTTCAACGTTGGCGCGGCAATGTTTGGGATTCCATTTTTTGCAAAACCCCTTGCAAAAATTGTCGAAAATTATGGAATTAAAACCCATTTTGCACACAATTTGATTGCCGTTGATGGCAACACAAAAACTGCGACGTTTGAATTTACCGATGCCAATGGTAACAAACAGCAAACCGTTGAAAAATTCGATATGATTCACATCACGCCACCACAAAGCGCACCAGATTTTATTAAATCTAGTCTACTTGCAAATGCCGATGGTCGTGTTGATGTGCATCCAAATACGTTACAACACAATAAATTCCAAAATGTATTTGGTTTAGGTGATGCCGCGTCAACGACAAATGCAAAAACAGCAGCGGCAATTCGCAAACAAGTGCCTGTTGTTGTCGATAACATTTTGCATTTAATGAAAGCAGAAGCGTTATCACCAAAATATGATGGTTACGGTTCTTGCCCATTGGTCACTTCATTGAATACGGTCATATTAGCGGAGTTTAGTTATGACAGTAAAATCACTCCATCATTCCCATTTTTAGATCCACGCAAAAGCCGTTGGATTTGGTGGATGGGTAAAACCATTGGTTTCCCTTGGATGTATTGGGATTGGATGATTAAAGGGATTCGCTTTGATATTCCACATAAATCGAGTTACGCAGAAAAATTTGT
>CAIVBX010000114.1 GCA_903904275.1 uncultured Pseudomonadota bacterium | reverse complement strand
TTTATTGTTGACCCGATTTTAGACCCGATTCATTTTGGTTTTACCTCTTCAATTGTGCGTTACCACGAAGTTCGCCAAAATCACCCTAATGTTGAAATGATGCTCGGTGTGGGTAATATCACCGAATTAACGCACGCTGACACCGCTGGCATGAATGCGTTATTGATGGGAATTTGCTCAGAATTAAATATCAATCACATTTTAGCGACTGAAGTCAGTCGTCATGCGTCACGCGCGATAAAAGAAGCAGATTTAGCTCGACGTATTATGTTTGCTGCCAAAGAACATGACACATTGCCAAAACATATCAATTCAGGTTTGATGGCGTTGCATGAACCTTCTGCTTTTCCCTATTCGCTCGCAGAAATTCAAGAACTCGCCTTACAAATTAAAGACCCAAGTTATCGAATTCAAATCAGCGAAGAAGGCGTACATATTTTTAACCGTGACGGTTTTCACAGCGCAACTGACCCATTTGAATTATTCCCCAAATTAGGCGTTGAAAATGATGGTGGTCATGCGTTTTATTTGGGCGTTGAACTTGCTCGTGCTGAAATTGCTCAGAAATTAGGCAAACGATTTAACCAAGACCAAGCATTAGATTGGGGTTGTGCTGTGGATTCAAAAGAATCCGAAGTCGATTTGCATACGTTTAAACCAGCTGGAACAACTTTACAGAAAAATTCATGATTCAAGAACTCATTGTAACTACTCAAAATGCCACTAGCATTGTTCATCTTGCGCCAATGGGCGTGCATATTTATCAAAATGAAATAGCGATTTTGCCGTTTCGACCTTCAACAACCTTAACAAATTTGCTTGAAACAAAAATCGCTGTTTTAAATTATTGCGATGACGTGCGAATTTTTGCAGGTTGTTTAACAGGGCGACGAGATTGGGCGTTGAATGGGTTGATTTTAAAAAATGCGTTAGCACACAGTGAAGTTAAATTGATGCGTATTGAAGACGATGAAACACGTCCAAAATTGATTTGCCAAATTGTAAAAACGGAAAATCACGCACCATTTTTAGGGTTTAATCGCGCTCAGTATTCGGTTTTAGAAGCCGCAATTTTGGTCAGTCGTTTAAAAATGTTACCGATTGAAAAAATTGACAACGAAATTGCGTATTTAAAAATTGGTTTAGAAAAAACCGCTGGTGAACGCGAACTAGAAGCGTGGGGCTGGTTAATGGACGAAATTGAAATATTTAAAAAGGAGAATATGAAATGACGGGAATGCTCGCAAGTGTTAAAAATTTAGCGGAAGCCGAATTAGTTTTAAATGCGAATGTCGATATTATTGATTTAAAACAGCCTGAATTTGGCGCGTTGGGCGCGTTGGATGTTGAATCTGTCGCAGAAATTGTCAGCAAAATAAACGGTCGCAACACGATTAGTGCAACGATTGGTGATTTACCAATGGACGCAAATATCATTTTTAATGCGGTTTGTGAAATGGCAAAAACAGGCGTGGATTTTGTCAAAATTGGTTTTTTTCCTGAAGGCGATTGGCTTTCGATTGTTCAAAAATTAGCGAATTTAATCGAAATTCGTTTAATTGCTGTTTTATTCGCCGATACAAAACCTGATTTTTCAATGATTTCAGAATTTAAAAAAGCCAATTTTGCAGGTGTCATGCTCGATACCATGGACAAAAAAAAAGGTTCTTTAAGTGACGTTATGGAATATGAAATGATTGCAGAATTTGTAACATTAGCTAAAACACAAAATTTAATTTGTGGTTTAGCAGGTTCGTTACGTTTGGAAAATATCGCTAAATTATCCACGTTACAACCGGATTATTTAGGCTTTCGTGGTGCGTTATGCGTTAAAAATAGTCGCGTGGATGCTATAGATGTCAACGCACTAAAAGCTATTCGTCAGACTTTGAAATAAGGTTCATTTTTAATCGGTGCAAATTTCAAACCGTACAATGCAGGATTCGCAAAAATATGTGATAACGCCAATAATCGTGGCACATAATCTTGCGTTTCTTTTGGTAAATCTAACGACCAATAATCGACTTTCAAGCCATTTGCCAAATTTTTGCTAATTGCATTATCGACTGAACCTTGTCCGCAATTGTAAGCCGCTAATGCTAGCAACCAATCGCCTTTGTAATGTGTTTTCAAATCTGTTAAAAAGTGAATGGCGGCGCGGGTTGAGGCTTGAATATCAAGGCGTTCGTCGTTTTGTTCATTTTGTTTTAAACCGTAATCATTTCCTGTTGCAGGCATAAATTGCCAAAGTCCTGCCGCGCCTTTTGGGGATTGTGCTTCGGGTTGATACGCACTTTCAACAATAGGCAATAATGCTAATTCTAAAGGCAATTGTTTTTTACTTAATTCTTCGACAATGCCATACAAATAAGGGCGGGCGCGTTCTGTAACTTGATATAAATAACCTGGTTTTTGTCTAAAAAAATCAATGTGTTTTTTGATTCGCTCATCAATGATGGTTGTTTTGGTGTCTAGTTTTTCAATTTTGGGTAGCAATGGTGGTTTTATTTCTATCACTTTTGCTATTTCATTTTTAGCAACTTCGTTATTTTCCACTTTGTTAGTTGGCGGATTGGTTGAACCAAATCGAATTTTCAAACCTAATTCGGTGTAATTGTATAAAGGGGCGACAACTTTATTCGGTTCTATAAGGTACTTGGATTTTTTGGGTTCTTCAGCAGGTTTTTCGGGTTCATTCACCACAATTTCAGGTTCAATTTTTGGACTTTCTTTTGCTGTTGTAGTGGGTGGTTGCATTGATGAAAAAGGCATTGGCATTTTCATCCCTGAACGAACACGTTCCCAAATGTCAGTAGCTTTTTTTTGTGGTTTTGAATGCGTAAATTCAGAAGCTGCTAAAGCAGAATTTATTTGAAATAAAAATGTGCTAACAATGATGTGATGAATAATTAAAGATAATGGGCGCATTGAACGCTCCGAAAAATTTTGTTGAAATTAAAATCTGGATTGTAGCTTATTAGTTTTGAATCAGGGGAAAAAATAGAAAACTTTTTGATGGTGCCCGGGGGCGGAATCGAACCGTCGACACAAGGATTTTCAATCCTTTGCTCTACCGACTGAGCTACCTGGGCAATGCGTCTAAAAGAGCGCGTATTAAACTCGATTAACCTCGTTACGTCAATCACTAATGTGATTTTTAACAACATTCACAGATCAAATCGAGTAAAATTCTCCGTTTTTAATACCGAAATTTACTCATTTATGGTTTGGAAACCCCATGTCACCGTTGCTGCAATTATTGAACGTGAGCAACGCTTTTTGCTAGTTGAAGAAAATACCCCTTACGGTTTGCAATTCAATCAACCTGCGGGACACTTAGAAGAAAGCGAAGATTTGCTTGCTGCCGTGCAACGCGAAGTGTTAGAAGAAACCGCGTGGCATTTCACGCCTGAATATATTACTGCCGTCAGTTTGTGGCGGCGAAATCCGAATAGTCCCACGTTTGTGCGTTTTTGCTTTGTTGGACAATGTCACGATTATCAGCCGAATCAAGTGTTAGATGATGGAATTATCGCAACGCATTGGCTTACTCGCGATGAAATTGCAACAAAGACACTGCGTAGTCCGCTTGTTTTATCATCTGTTGACGATTATTTAAACGGTTCACGTTATCCCCTTTCACTTTTACAATCATTTCTGGATTATGCCTAAAAACATTATCGTTGGAATGTCTGGCGGCGTAGATTCGTCCGTAACGGCATTATTATTACTCGAACAAGGTCACAACGTGACTGGCTTGTTCATGAAAAATTGGGAAGAAGATGACGGTACAGAATACTGCACCGCGATGCAAGATTTAGCCGACGCGCAACAAGTTTGCGACACGTTAGGCATCGAATTAAAAACCGCCAATTTTGCCGCTGAATACTGGGACGAAGTTTTCGAGGTTTTCTTATCAGAATTCAAAGCCGCTCGCACGCCAAACCCCGATATTTTGTGCAACAAACATGTTAAGTTTAAAGCGTTTTTGCATTATGCAATTGATAATTTAGGCGCAGATTATATTGCGACGGGGCATTATGCGCGGGTTGGTGAAAATAACGGTGAATTCCAGTTGCTCAAAGGTTTAGACCCAAGTAAAGAGCAAAGTTATTTTCTTTACACACTTGGACAAAAACCGTTGTCACGCACGTTATTTCCAATTGGACATTTACATAAAACTGAAATTCGCGCGATGGCAGAACAGGCAGGTTTTGCAAATGCCAGAAAAAAAGACAGCACAGGCATTTGTTTTATTGGAGAGCGAAAATTTAGCGAATTTTTAAAACGTTATTTGCCAACACAAGCAGGTGAAATGCGAACCCCTGAAGGTCAATATATTGGTCAGCATCACGGTTTAATGTATTACACGCTCGGACAACGACAAGGTTTAGGGATTGGAGGCGTGAAAAATGCGCCCGATGAACCGTGGTATGTGTTAGATAAAGACGTACTGAACAACATTTTAATTGTTGGGCAAGGGCATTATCACCCGTTGATGTTGCACAATTCGTTGATTGCCGAAAATATGGATTGGTGCAGTGATAAACCGTTGACTGAACCGTTACATTGCAAAGCGAAAACGCGCTATCGCCAAGAAGACCAAGATTGTTTAATCAAACCGCTAGAGAATGGGCGTTATCAAGTCATTTTTTCACAACCACAACGTGCGATAACAGAAGGTCAATCTGTAGTTTTTTATCAAGGCGAAGTGTGTTTAGGCGGTGGAATTATTGACTCGAAGGCGAATATCTAACATGCCAAACTCGCAAGATAGCAAATTCAAACGCTTATTTAATAGTCATTCCATGTACAAGTACGATGGCTTGTTAATTCACCAAGATTTTGACGACCAAGGTGCGTTAGAAATCGTCGAAGCAGATGGCGTACGTTCATTGCATTTTGGTTCGATACCTCGCCAAAGCTCGATGCTACTCAGTGACCCAAATCAGCTTTATTTAGAATATGCGCGAACGATGTCGAGTTGGATGTTATTTAAAGATAACTTGAATGACGATGCGCTATTGATTGGTTTGGGTGGCGGATCGCTTGCAAAATATTTGTTATATCAATTTCCAAATTGCCAAGTTAAAGTCGTTGAATACCGTAAAAGTGTGGTGAAAATTGCGCGTAGTCATTTTGGTTTGCCATTAGATTCGCGTTTAAAAGTCGTTGTTGGCGATGGTGCAGAATATGTTCGAAAACGTTTAGATTCTGAACGCGAATTATACAGTTTGATTATGGTTGATGCGTTTGATGCAACGGGCATGGCAGAAGCAATTTGCAATTGGTCATTTTTTGACCATTGCCAACAATTACTTAAAAAAGATGGAATGTTAGTTATCAATTGTTGGGGAGGCGTGCAACGTCCCCAATTTCAACAAATTGCGTTATGGCTGGGTAAATTATTTAATTGGAAACTGCTATTTGTTCCTGTGCAGGGACGCGGAAATATCATTGGCTTGGCGTTTAATGAAAAAATGCCAATGTATCGTTTAAAAGATTTACGCACCCGCGCCATTGTTTTGGAGCAACTTCATCAAATGGAATTTACCCGTTTTTTACGGGATTTAGTCAAACACAATGCAAGTGTGTTGCAAAATATTATTCAGAAATAAAAATTTCGGCTAAAAAATTTTCCATTGCCTGAAATGCGCGGTGATTAGCAGTTGGAGAAAATTGATAACCTGCTGCTAAATCAGTTGCTAATGGATTAGTGAAAGCATGAACGGTATTGCTATAAGAATGTAGCTGCCAATCTACACCTGCTTGCGTCATCTCTTTTTGAAATGCAGCAACATGTTCAGGCGGTGCGAGAGGATCATCATGTCCATGTAAAACCAAAACTTTTGCGTTAATTTTTGAATTTTCTAAATTCGTTGGCGCATTTAATAAACCGTGAAAACTGACGACACCTTTCACATCTGCGCCCATACGCGCTAAATCCAAAACGCACATTCCACCAAAACAAAAGCCAATTGCTGCAATTTTCTTATTATCAACCCAAGGCAATAACCGAACATTTGCTAACGTGGTTAAAATTCGATGTTGTAAAAATGCACGATCTTCAATAAAAGGACGCATTAACGCGCTGCATTCGTCATCTGTTTTGCCTAGTTTTCCTGCGCCATACATATCGAGTGCAAAACCGACATAGCCCAATTTTGCTAATTCACAGGCTTTTTCTTCGGTAAATTTGCTGCGTCCTGCCCAAGGATGACTCACTAAAACAGCAGGACGTTGTCCCTGGATTTCGTCATCAAATGCGAAGAAACCTTCTAACAACGTATCGCCGTCAGTGTAATTTATTGTATTGCTAATGATGGTCATAATGTTTCAACCTAATTTTTCTACTGTAATGTAAATACTCTAAAAATCCTTCGCTTGCGGCTTCAACCATGTTTAAAACTTGTTCAAAACCTTGCGTTCCGCCGTAATAAGGATCGGGTACTTCGGGAATTTTCAAATGCGATGCAAAACTCATAAAAAGTTGAATTTTATGTTTGTAATGTGGCGGACAGGCTTTTATTAACGCTTCGTAATTTTTGTGATCCATTGCCAGAATAAAATCAAAATCTTCAAAATCACCAACGACGACTTTTCGACCACGCAAATGGCTGATATTTACACCACGCTCCAATGCGACTTTTTGCGAGCGCAAATCAGGCGCATCACCAATATGATAAGCATGTGTTCCTGCTGAATCGATTGAAAAATGACGGGCTAATTTTTTATCATGAATCAATTTGGTAAAAACGCCCTCTGCGGTGGGAGAACGACAGATATTCCCCATACATACAAATAACACTTTGATTTTTTTCATTAAATTAAACTATAAAATGGATAGGTTGAAATTTTAACATAGCTAAATTTTCAAATGGTTTGAGCATCTGCAAGCAAAAGTGATTGTGCTTGAATAATTGATGAATTATTTTCACGAATAGCACGATGATAACAACCATCAGATTGCAAAATCCACGCTTGCGAATTGTCATTTAAATACCAATCTAAATTCCGCAAAATTCGTTGCGCGAGCTTTTTATTTTCAATAGGAAAACAAATCTCGACACGTTTAAACATATTTCGATTCATTAAGTCTGCACTTGACGCATACACTTCTTGATTTCCATCATTTTCAAACGCATAAATTCGGGAATGTTCTAAAAACCGTCCGACAATTGCGCGAACTTCAATATTTTCAGAAACGCCTTTGATATTAGGTCGCAAACAACACATTCCACGCACAATCATTTGCACTTTTACACCCGCTTGCGAAGCACGATAAAGTGCCTGAATGGCTAAAGGTTCGACAACGGCATTCACTTGAATAATAATTTTTGCAGGTTTGCCATTTTTAGCATGACGAATTTCACGCTCAATTTTATCCATCAAACCGCTGTGCAACGTGAAAGGCGATTGCAAAAGTTTCGTTAATTTCGTCACCTTTCCTAAACTGGTCAATTGCGTAAAAACACGTCGTACATCGTCACCTAATTCTTTATCGCATGAAAATAAACCATAATCCGTATAAAAACAGGCTGTTTTAGGGTGGTAATTTCCAGTTCCTAAATGCACATAATTTCGTAATTGCTTACCTTCACGGCGTAAAACTAAACACATTTTGGCGTGTGTTTTGTAACCGACAACACCATAAACAACATGAACGGCAGCTTCTTGTAATTTTGACGCTAAATCGATATTCGCTTTTTCATCAAAACGAGCGCGTAGTTCAATAACAACCGTGACAACTTTGCCATTTCGTGCGGCTTTCACTAGCGCATTCACAATCGGCGAATCTGAACCTGTGCGATAAAGCGTTTGTTTAATTGCTAACACATCAGGATCAACAGAGGCTTGGCGCAAAAAATCAATCACAGGTGCAAACGATTCAAATGGCTGATGTAACAAAATATCGGATTTACGAATTGCAGCAAAAATATCTTTTGGACGCATTAAATTCGATGGAATCACGGGTTTAAATGGCTGAAATTTTAAATCTGGGCGATTCAGAATCAAGGCGTTAATTTCTTGAACACGACTTAAATTGACTGGTCCATTCACTAAAAATAAGCGTTCGCGCGTCATACCAAAACGTGCTAACAAAAAGGCAACGGTTTCTTCCGGACACAAGGCATCAATCTCTAAACGTACTTCATTGCCATAATTTCGCATTGCCAACTCACCTTCTACAGCAAGCAATAAATCATCAATGGCATCGTCATCGACAAAAAAATCACTATTTCGTGTTACGCGAAATTGATAACAACCTTTGACATTCATGCCATGAAAAAGTTGTTCAATAAACGTATGAATAATGGATGACAAAAAAACAAAATCATTTACGCCACTGTTTGTTTCTACACTGGGTAATTTTATAATGCGAGGTAATGAACGCGGAGCTTGTAAAACCGCTCGTCCACTATTTCGCCCAAACGCATCTTTTCCCGTCAACGAAATAATAAAATTCAAACTTTTATTCAAAATGCGCGGAAATGGATGAGCAGAATCTAAACCAACAGGTGTTAAAAGTGGCAAAATTTCTTCGTTGAAATAACCTTCTAACCATTTACGTTGCACTTCTGTCCATTCGGCACGACGTATAAAATTGATATTTTCTTTTTTTAATTCAGGCAACAAAATGTCATTTAATGTTGCATATTGATCTTCAACTAGAAGACGAGACTGAATGGAAATTAACGCTAATTGTTCTTTTGGTGTTAAACCGTCAATGGCTCGCGTATTAGGATCCATTGTGACCATTTCAATGACGCTTGCTACGCGTACTTCAAAAAACTCATCTAAGTTCGAGCAAGAAATACATAAATAATTTAAGCGTTCAAGAAGTGGAACGCTTTCATCTTTCGCTTGTGCTAAAACCCGTTTATTGAATTCCAACAAGCTCATTTCACGATTGATATAAAGTTCAGGATTTTTAAGGTTAATGTCGTCGAGAATGTCCGTCATAGTCTGATTTTGTCATTTTTGGTCAAAAGTTAAGTGATAATCTAAGTTTATTTCAAATGCGTGACAAGATAGTGACGAAAAAGAATGCTATTCATGAAAAATTAACACAACAATCCCCTTCTCTATTTAAATCAAAATTATCCATTTTTTTGTATAACGTTGTGCGTGTAATACCCAAATTTTTTGCCGCTAATGAAAGATTACCTTCACAATTTTTCAAGGCAATTTTTATGGCGTACCGTTCCCATTCAGTCAAACTCATCATTTCGCTTGAATCAGCGGTTTCAATTTCAGAAAAATTGGCATGAATTAAATTTGCTTTTGTTTCAAATTGTTGCAATTCTGAAATGAAATCGAGCGGTAAATCTTGAATTGAAATAAAGGCACTATTTGACGTGTAAAGTGTGGCGCGAATCACGCTAATTAACTGTCGAATGTTGCCAGGCCAGGGATGATTTTCAATTAAACTTAAAACGTCAGGCGAAATTTCAATTTCACCATTAGGCGCAATTGCATTTAATTCACGTCGCAAAATGGTGTGAATAATTGTTTTTTTGTCAGTTCTATTTCGTAACGGTGATAAATGGATTTGTGCGCCGTTCAATCGATAATATAAATCACGCCTAAAACGCCCTGTTTCAACGGCTTCGACTAATTTCACATTCGTTGCCGCCACAATTTGGACATCAACATGAATCGATTTATGTCCGCCAACAGGCGTAAACTCTGACGATTCCAACACCCGCAACAAAGTCGATTGCAAATCAAAACTCATGTCGCCAATTTCGTCTAAAAATAAAATGCCTTTGTCCGCTTGTAAAAATTTTCCTGCTTTGCCACCTGATTTTGCACCCGTAAAACTGCCCGCTTCATAACCAAATAATTCACTTTCAATCAAATCACGCGGAATCGACGCGCAATTTATCGCAATCAACGGCGCGTCTTTTCGAGGTCCAGCATTTTTAAGCAATCGTACAAAATGGTCTTTGCCAACGCCCGATTCGCCTGTAACTAAAATCGGAATTTTGTGAGTTTGTAACTTCACCGCTTTTTGTAACAGCGCGTCTAGTTCTTTTGACATCGCCGAATCATTGATTAACGGTGTAGATTTTTTAGCAGGTGTAAATTGAATTTTTTCTAAAACCCGTTCTTGTGCAATAGCACTTTTTGCGAGTGGGAAATTCGTATTTACCAGCACGCAAATCAAATGCAAAAAAGCAAATAACGAACTCATTCGTTCTCGATAATCGCTGACTAATCCAACAACGGCAATCAATTTTTCATTTTCGTCAAATAAAGGATAACCGACCGTTGTGAATGGGTGTAATACGTTCAAAAAATGTTCCATACCTTGAAATGCAATAGGTTTTTGTAAAATTGCCGTTGTACCGATGCCGTTATTTCCTAAAATAGATTCTGCCCAATTTGCGCCTGTTGTGTACATTTGATTTAAAAATGTGCTTGGTAATTTTTGTTCGCCAATTACGCACAACAACCGCCCATCTGCTGCCGTTAAAACAAGCATTACATTCGCTTCTTTTAAAAACGTATGAAAATTTTCACTCAAATGTTTAATGATTTCTTCGATATTTAATGTGCAGTTTTTGTGTTCAGTTGCAGCTGCAATGACAGGATAATCATCCCAATTCGCATAATTTCCAAGCGGTAAATGATATTCTTCAAGGCAACGTTGCCACGCTTCACTTACTTCAGGACGAACCCAATCACCATGTTCAGGAACAGAGCGTGTTTGATTCATCCATTGCCACGCTTGAATCGGTCTATCGACTTCAAATTCAACTGTGTGACGAAGCAACAACGTTTCCTGACTGACTTTCACTTTGCTTGGATTATTGAAATTTACATTCATTTTGGTGTGCTATTTTTGTGTCAAATTGGTGTCGATTACGAACAAAAATAACAAAAAGGATTGATTTTGAATGAAATTTGAGGGAATCGACTGTGAATGCAACACAATAACAAATTCAAAAAAAGAGGCAATGCGTCATAGTGTCGCACTGCCGTATTTCACAGGGAAATAGAGAGTTCTCTATTTTGATAGAGAGCAGGTTAGGATGAAGCAGTGATGACTCCCGAATGCACAGGAAAAATCAGGGTTGCACATGAAAAACGTAAATCTAAATCTATAAAAAACTAAGGTAAACGCGGATTTTCGCGTGTTGCGGCAGCCCATTCAGGTGAATAACCGTCCATCATCGACAAATCAGGAACATCCATCACAATTGCTTCGGTAGTCATCATTGTGCCGACAACACTCACAGCATTTCGTAACGCTAAACGCATCACTTTTACGGGGTCAATAATACCGATTTCTAAAAAGTTGCCGTAAATGCGGCGTTGCGTATCAACCGTAAAATGGTCGTCATTTGCGATTTGAATTTTGGCAATCACGGCTTCGGGATTCATGGCTGCGTTACGGGTTAAATTTTGCAACGGTGCAGAAAGCGCGTGTTTCATAATCGAAATGCCTTGTTGTTGCTCGGCATTTTCAGCAATCACGGTGTTTAACATTTTGATGCAATTAAATAATGCTACGCCACCGCCTGGTAAAATGCCTTCTTCAAGCGCGGCTTTTGCTGACATATACGCATTTTCAATTCGCACCATGCGTTCTTTGATTTCAAAATCGGTAATACCGCCCACATCGAAAACGCCTGTTTTTCCAGACAACATTGCAATGCGTTCTTCTAATTCATTGAAATCATGTTTATTAGCTGATGCCGAACCTGTACCTGGTTTGATCGCTAAAATAACGGCGGCTTGGTCGCGCAAATTCAAAATCCGTTCTTTGACTAAATCTTGATTGCCTTTTGCACCGATTGCACCGATAATGGTTGTCGTGCTTTCGGTAATCACAACGCGCTGCGCTTGTCCTAGTTGTTCAAGCGTGACGTGTTCTAATTTTGGACTTGCATAATCATCTAAAATCGCTTGTCCACCTGTTAATAACGCCAAGTCTTTCAAACGGTCGGTGCATTTATCGCCAAAACCTGGGGCTTTCACGGCAACCACTTTAAAAATGCCGCGTACATGATTAAGCAATAAACCTGACAAGGCTTTATCAATCACGTTTTCGGCGATAATTAACAACGAACGTCCTTCGGCTTTTACTTCTTCTAAAATCGGAATCAAATCCATCAAATCGCTAATATCACGGTCGTATAACAAAATATAAGGATTGTCGAGAATCGCTTCGGCACGAGTTTTATCAGTCACAAAATAGGGCGATAAATAACCTTGTTCATAATGCACACCGTCCACAATGTCCAATTCATCTTCGCGTCCATTGCCGAGTTGAAAAGTTAGCTGTCCTTCTAATCCAAGCTCCTCTAAAGCCTTTGCTAATAATTTTCCAACCCCTTTTTCGTCCTTGGTTGCCACGGCAGATATTTTTTCAATCCAATCAGACGTTACGTCTTTTATTGCATCGTCTAATAATTTTTTTTCCACTAAGGCAAGAGCTAAATCTAAGCCTTTTTTCAATTGCAACGGATGAAAACCTGCTGCCACACTTTTTAAACTTTCTTGTGCTAATTTTTGTGCTAAAACGATGGCGGTAGTTGTGCCGTCACCGACTTGCCGTGAAACCGCACCTGCCACATCGCGTAACATTCTTCCGCCTAAATCCGCAATGCGGTCTTCAAAATTGATTGACCGCGCTACGGTTACGCCATCGCGGGTAAAAATTGGAAAAATGCCATCGGTGCGATGTTGAATCATCACCGCAGGTCCTGCACTTCCCATCGTGACAACTGCGGCGCGAGCCACACTGTCAATACCGTGCATCAATTTAAGCCGCGCTTCTGGGTTGTAAATAACGTGTTTTGTCATGTGTCTATTTTGTCGTGATTGATTAAAAC
>CAIVBX010000113.1 GCA_903904275.1 uncultured Pseudomonadota bacterium | reverse complement strand
TTTCAGCCTGCGCTTCGTCTAATCGCGTCATCAATTCAATCGTGCTGTTCATTGGCGCACTAACTGAAGCAGGTGTTTGAGGTGGCGCACCCATTGGATAATTTGAATTATCAATCACAGGCGCGAGTGAATCTGCAAAAGCAAATGAACTCGCAAAAAGTAAAAGCGCAGGCAGTTTTTTCATTTTAGTAAGTGATTTCAACGCGACGGTTTAATTCCCAAGACGATTCATCATGTCCCATTGCGACTGGTTTTTCTTCACCATAGCTTACAGTGCTTAATTGGCTTTCAGAAACACCTTGTGCTTTCAACATATTTGCAACGGTTTTTGAACGCTGCTCACCCAAACCAATGTTGTATTCGCGCGACCCACGTTCGTCGCCATTGCCCTCTAAAACAACGTGCTGACTAGGATTTGCTAATAAATAACGCGCATGTGCAGCAATAACAGAAACGAAATCTTGTTGAACTTGGCTGCTATCGAGCATGAAATAAATGGTGCGTTTTGAAAGCGGATTATTTGGATCACTAAATTCTGGCGGCAAACCATTTGCACCGCGTGCGCCATATTTCCCATTTGCGCCAAAACGTCCGCCGTCCATGCCTGAACCATCACCAAAACCATTTACAGACGCATCGTTCATTCCGCCATTTAAACTGCCGTCCGTTAAACTGGCATCTTTTTCTTCATCACTACTACAACCAGCTAATGCGAACGCACTTAGGATGGCGATGGTTGCTACTATTTTTGTCAATTTCATATTCATGTTTCCAAAAGTGTGGAGTTGAAAATTTAGGTGCAACTTAAATGTCACGCCCTTGTTTTTAATTATAAAACAAAATTACCAGTGACTAAATTTGTTACCAATTTCAAATTTTGTTTTACGTCGCTCTAAAATGTAGTCAGTTTATCGTAAATTTAAATTGCAAACGTGACAAATCGATTCACCTCAAAAATCCTGCATCGAAAATAGGAAATTTGAGCAAGCGGCGCATTAACCGAAATTTGTTATACTTTCATTTTTTGAACCTTCCTAAAAAATTATTATGGCTCAATATATTTATTCAATGAATCGTGTGGGCAAAATCGTTCCACCCAAAAAATACATTCTCAAAGACATTTCATTGTCTTTTTTCCCTGGCGCAAAAATTGGCGTTTTGGGTTTAAACGGCTCAGGTAAATCAACATTACTCAAAATCATGGCGGGCTTAGATAAAGACATCGAAGGCGAAGCTATTCCGCTCAAAGGCATCAATATTGGTTATTTGTCGCAAGAACCACAACTCGATCCGAACAAAACCGTGCGTGGCAACATTGAAGAAGCTGTTGCGGAAATCAAAGAATCCTTGGCAAAACTTGATCAAGTTTATTTAGATTATGCTGCCGAAGATGCCGATTTTGACAAACTTGCCGCCGAACAAGCGCGTTTAGAAGACATTATTAACGCTTGCGATGGTCATAATTTAGACCGCAAATTAGAAGTTGCTGCGGATGCGTTGCGTTTGCCTGAATGGGACGCAGATGTCACAAAATTATCAGGTGGTGAAAAACGTCGCGTTGCATTGTGCCGTTTGTTACTTTCAAATCCTGATATGTTGCTTCTTGACGAACCGACTAACCATTTAGACGCTGAATCGGTTGCGTGGCTCGAACGCTTCTTGCACGATTACACGGGAACAGTTGTAGCTGTGACGCATGATAGATATTTCCTCGATAATGTCGCAGGTTGGATTTTAGAACTTGACCGTGGCTCAGGCATTCCGTGGGAAGGTAACTATTCAAGCTGGCTTGAACAAAAAGGCGCACGTTTATTGTTAGAAGAAAAACAAGAATCTGCGCGTCAAAAAGCGATGAAAGAAGAGTTGGAATGGGTACGTTCTGGCACAAAAGGTCGTCATGCAAAAAGCAAAGCGCGTTTAGCACGTTTTGAAGAATTATCATCAAGTGACGTTCAAAAACGTAACGAAACCCAAGAAATCTATATTCCACCTGGTCAACGTTTAGGCGACGTAGTAATTGAAGCTAATGGCATTTCAAAATCGTTTGGCGATAAATTGTTGTTTAATGATTTGAGCTTCAAATTACCACCTGGTGGCATCGTTGGGATTATTGGGGCAAATGGCGCAGGTAAAACCACGTTATTTAGAATCATGGCAGGTTTTGAACAACCTGATTCGGGCGAGTTAAAAATCGGTGAAACCGTTAAACTTGCTTACGTTGACCAAATGCGTGACGACATGGATGCGAAAAAAACGGTTTTTGAAGAAGTTTCCGAAGGCTTAGATATGGTAACTGTCGGCACTTATCAAACGCCATCACGCGCATATTTAGGTCGCTTCAATTTCAAAGGCGGCGATCAACAAAAATTCATCGGCGATTTGTCAGGCGGTGAACGAAACCGTGTACATTTAGCGAAATTATTGAAAATTGGCGGCAACGTTCTTTTACTCGACGAACCAACTAACGACTTGGACGTTGAAACCTTACGAGCATTAGAAGAAGCGGTTGTGAATTTCCCAGGTTGTGCGGTCGTGATTTCGCATGACCGTTGGTTTTTAGACAGAATTGCGACGCACATTTTAGCGTTTGAAGGTGACAGCCAAGTCGTTTGGTTTGAAGGAAATTATGCCGATTATGAAGCTGATCGTCATCGTCGTTTGGGAACCGATGCAGATTCACCGCGTCGATTGAAATATAAAAAATTGTCTTAAAATTGTGTGATTAAAATGAAAAAGTTTATTTTTTTGATTCTGTTTTTTACCTGTTCACAAGTATTTGCAGCCAACTCGTGGCAATTAGCCACGAAAACGCAACTTCAACTAACTACACCAGCGAATAAAAAAATCAAAAGCACGCCGTTAAATGGGTTTGAGTTTGCTACTTTTTTTGCTGATGGAAGTTATGTTTCTTCAGAATGGCTTAATAGGTTAAATTTTTATTTCACAAAAAAAGATGCTTCAGGCGCATATCTCATGCCTTTGAACATTTATGGGCAATATAGCAATACTGGCAATTCGTATGCTGTCACTTACGACAAATCTTTATTAAGTTTCACAGATGGCTATTCGACAAATATCAATGCGGCATTTTTTAACAGAATTGGTATTAGCCAACTTATCACAACAGCTTTTGGTGGCACACCTACTATCGATGGCTTTCAAGTTATTTCATATTCCGATTCAGGAAACACTACGAGTAAATCGATTAGTGGCACCAAAAAAATGGTGATAAATGTGTCTTGGAAAAATGGTACTGTTCCTATGAATTCAAGTGTCACGTTAACTGAAACCTACACAGGTAAACCATTTATTCAATCGGCTTGTTGCGGAACGGACACAACGCAAAATGCAACAGACAGTGATAAATTCATGACAGCTGCATCAACATTGCAAGGTGTGAAAACAACTGCAAGTGGCTTAAAGTATGTCGTTCTTCAAGATAATCCTAACGGTGCAACACCCACTGCGACAACAGATACAGCAACAGTCAATTATCGCGGCTACCTGCCTTCTGGAACCATGTTTGATAGTAATTCAGCAATGAGTTTTCAATTAAATGGCGTTATTGCAGGCTGGACAGAAGGACTTCAACTCATGAAAAAAGGGTCTAAATACAGATTTTTTATTCCTTCAAATTTAGCTTATGGTCAAAAAGGAAATTCATCAATTCCTGGCAATTCGGCATTGGTTTTTGATGTTGAATTACTTGACATTACAGCTGCTGCCGCAGCATCTACGGCAACAACCCCCTAATTTTGGAGTTCAACTCATGAACAATGTTCAAGATATTTCCAGCACAATGAGTTCTTCAGAAAAACATGCCATCGGTTCATTGGCAGGCGTTTATGCCTTGCGAATGCTCGGACTATTTATGATTTTGCCTGTACTTTCGTTATTTGCTAAAGAATTAGATGGCGCAACGCCTGCTTTAATTGGTTTAGCAATGAGTATTTACGGTTTGCCGCAAGTCGTGTTGCAAATTCCGTTTGGTTTAATGTCCGATAAATTCGGACGCAAAAAAATGATTGTTATCGGCTTAATTTTATTTTTTGTCGGCAGTGTCGTTGCCGCATTATCAAATGATATTTACGGTGTTTTAATCGGTCGTGGTTTGCAAGGTGTAGGCGCAATTTCAGCAGTAATTATGGCATTAGTCGCTGATTTAACACAGGAAATTCATCGTACAAAAGCCATGGCGACTATTGGCGTTAGTATTGGAATGTCATTTGGTGGCGGTATTGTTGCAGGACCAATTATCGCAGCGGCATTCGGTGGTGTTCAGGGCGTTTTTTGGACAACAGCATTTTTAACCCTGTTAGCCATTGCGGCGGTGATTTTCATTGTGCCGAATCCCGAAAAATCAAAACTTCATCGTGATGCAGAATTTGTCCCAAATGCAGCAATGACAGCTTTGAAAAATCCTGAATTATTGCGTTTAGATTATGGCATTTTCATTTTACATTTAATTTTGATGGCAATTTTTGTCGTTGTGCCATCGTTGATGCGTGATGCAGGTTTAGAAAAAGGCTACGAATGGCACGTTTATTTACCTGTTTTCGTCGGTTCGATGGCATTGATTATTCCGTTCATCATCTTGGCGGAAAAAAAACGCCAAATGAAAAAAGTTTTTTTGGGCGCAATCGCGACATTAGCTATTTCAGCTATTGGTTTCACTTTTGCACATGAAAATTTAGTAACATTGATTGTATTTTTAAGCGTATTTTTCTGCGGTTTCAATTTGCTTGAAGCAACCTTGCCTTCATTGGTTTCAAAAACCGCGCCAGCTGATTTAAAAGGCACAGCGATGGGCGCGTATTCCAGTTCGCAATTTTTAGGGCTATTTTTTGGCGGTGTGGTTGGAGGTTGGTTTAATGGCGAATTTGGTGTCACAGCTGTATTTTTGGTTTGTGCCGTTTTAGCATTAAGTTGGTTTGCAGTGTCGTTCTTCATGGCTGAACCGCGTTACTTAGGTAGTTTGCTAATTTCAATTGAAGCAATGAGCAAAGGCGATGCAGAATTATTTGTTAGCGAAATTTTAACGTTAGAAGGCGTTGCCGAAGCTATTCTTCATCATGAAGAAGCCGTTTTATATTTGAAAGTTGACAATCACGTTGTCAATAAAGAAAACCTACAAGCCTTGATAAATAAGCACATTCGCGTTTATCAGCCGATTTAATTTTGGATTTTTTATGAACAACACGTTAGAACAACTCGCAGAAATTTTAGAACAACGAAAAACACAATCAGGCGATAAATCTTATGTTGCGAGTTTGTACGCAAAAGGTATTGATTCCATTTTAAAAAAAATTGGTGAAGAAGCGACTGAAGTTGTCATTGCCGCAAAAGATGGTGATAAAACACAAATTGTCTATGAAACAGCCGATTTGTGGTTTCATTGCATGGTTTTATTAGCGCAACAAAATTTGCATCCAAATGATGTGTTGAATGAATTACAACGCCGTTTTGGCTTATCGGGTTTGGATGAAAAAGCCCAACGTGAAAAATAGAGGAAATCAAAATGCACTTTAGCGTCATGCAATTAGCTTTAATTTTAGGCATCATCATTTTATTGTTTGGAACAAAAAAATTACGAAATGTCGGCAGCGATGTTGGTGGTGCAATACGCAATTTTCGATCTGCCATGAAAGAAGGACAAGGCGAAGCCACTGAAGAATCTTCCGATGAAGATAAAATCATTGAAAGTGAATCCGTCAAACCTACCGCTGAACCTTACAAATTCAAAAAGAAAGAAAACACCAAATGAGCGTAAAAAAACGCTTAATCATTTCGATGACAGGCGCAACAGGCGCAATTTATGGCGTACGAATGTTACAAGTTCTGCAAACACAATCTGAATGGGAATCGCATTTAGTGATTTCATCAGCTGGTTTGGTCAATTTAAAACATGAACTCAACATGACGCGCGATGAATTAAGCGAATTAGCAGATTTTACACATGGCATTAACGACATTGCGGCGACAATTGCGAGCGGCGGCTTCAAAACAGAAGGCATGATTATCGCGCCATGTTCAATGAAAACATTAGCGGCAGTGGCTCATGGTTTTGGCGATAATTTAATTTCACGCGGCGCAGATGTGGTTTTAAAAGAACGCAGACGCTTAGTTGTTATGCCCCGCGAAACGCCATTGCATTTAGTTCATATTCGGAACATGGCAATCGTCACTGAAATGGGCGGCATTATGTTTCCACCGATGCCCGCTTTTTATAGCAAAAACAATTCAATTTCTGCCATGGTCGATGAAACGGTTGGACGAATTTTAGATATGTTCGACGTAGATGTGATAGGACTTTATACGCCTTGGGAAGGCTTGTAAATTCTCATCATTACACATTTTTATAAAGGTTAAAAATCATGAAATTAGGCACAGCATTAACAGCAAGTACCACAAAAGCCATGTTGCTTGGTAGTGGTGAATTAGGCAAAGAATTAGTTATTTCATTGCAACGTTTAGGTGTCGAAGTGATTGCAGTTGACCGCTATCCAAATGCACCAGCACACGCTTTAGCGCATCGTGCTTATGTGATTGACATGACAGATGGTGAAGCCTTAAAAGCCTTAATTGCACAAGAAAAACCTCATTTTATTATTCCTGAAATTGAAGCTCTTGCAACTGAAACACTCGCTGAAATTGAAGAACAAAATGAATCGATAATTGTGCCAAATGCACGAGCGATTCAATTAACTATGAATCGTGAAGGCATTCGGACACTTGCCGCTGAAACATTGCAATTACCTACGTCAAATTATGCGTTTGCGTCATCATTTGAAGAATTAAAAGCAGCTGTTGAAAATGATGGCATTGGTTATCCGTGTTTTGTCAAACCCACCATGTCATCATCTGGCAAAGGGCAATCTATAGTTAAAAAATTTGGCGACTTAGAAACCGCATGGAATTACGCCAAAAATAGTGGTCGCGTTGATACGGGTAAAGTGATTGTTGAAGGCAAAGTGGATTTTGATTTTGAAATTACATTATTGACTGTTCGCGCGTTAAATGCGGAAGGGAACATTCAAACATATTTTTGTGAACCGATTGGACATACACAAGAAAATGGCGATTACCGCGAAAGTTGGCAACCTCAAGCCATGACAACACGCGCTATAGCAACAGCACATTTAATTGCCCAAAAAATTACTGATGCGATAGGTGGATTAGGTTTATTCGGCGTGGAATTATTCGTTAGCAATGATGATGTTTGGTTTAGTGAAGTGAGTCCACGTCCGCATGATACTGGCATGGTGACATTGGTCACACAAATGCAAACTGAATTTGATTTGCACACCCGCGCTATTTTGGGTTTACCTGTTAATACAGCATTAAAAAATATAGGTGCAAGTGCTGTCATTTTAAGTCCGATTGACGCATCAGGCGTGAGTTACGAAGGTTTAGAAAACGCCTTAAATGTCCCAAATACTGACGTACGTTTATTCGGAAAACCCGACGCATTTGTCAATCGCCGCATGGGTGTGACTTTAGCAATTGCAAATTGTGCCGATACAGCTCGCAACAATGCAGTACAAGCTGCCAATGCAGTGGTGATTATGACGAGCTAAAGGTATTAAGATGCGTAAAAGTGTAATAGTTTTTTTGATGATAGGATGTTGTGGGCAAGCAAATGCGGATATTTATAAAAAAATTGTCAGTGCTGACGGCGTAATTACTTACACAAATAAAGCACCAACTAATTTTAGCAAGCCCGTTGTTAAATCAGTCTCGCATTCTGTCACGCCAACGTCAGGCTATTTTTACAAATATCAGGACAGTTCAAAAAACATTATTTACACGGACAAACCACGTTCTGACGTAATGTTGGTGACGAAAATGAAAGTAACCGTTCCTGCCATGAATACGCAAACAGCAACGGCATTTTCTTCACCTTACACATCAACAGTTGCCTCGTTTTATACCAACCCAAATAAAACAAAATTTAATGCTTTAATTGCTCAAGTAGCAGCACGTCATAAAGTTGATGCGAAATTAGTTCATGCCGTTATTCAAGCAGAATCCGCTTATCGTCCCGATGCAATTTCGTCAGCAGGCGCAGTCGGTTTAATGCAATTGATGCCCGCGACAGCAAGTCAATTCGGCGTTTCTGACATTACCAATCCTGAACAAAATATCGATGGTGGCACACGCTATTTAAAACATTTAATCGATTTATTTCCAAATAGCTTGCATCTCGCTATTGCCGCATACAACGCGGGAGAAAATTCCGTTTTGCGTTACAACTATTCGATTCCGCCTTATCCTGAAACACAGAATTACGTTAAACAGGTGTTAGCGATTTATAACCAAAAATCATAACTCACAGTTCGACATTTTCTTGACGTTTATATTTTAACCAATTGAAATAATTAGATTTATTTTTTTGGCTTTCATTTTGCTTGTCATTTAACATTCTTACGCGGTTTTTAACCGATTTTATTCACGGTAAAAATGTTATTCAGCCTGCAATTATGAAAAAAAATTTACGTTATTTAACAGCAAGCCTCGCCACAACAGCGTTTTTAGCGAGTTCATCAAGCTACGCGCTTGGTGTCGGCGATATAAAAATGCAGTCTGCGCTCAATCAAAATTTAAAAGCAGAAATTGCTCTCATTTTGTCAGATGGCGAAAATCCAGCAGATTTAAAAATTGATTTAGCACCGCTTACAAAATTTGATGATGCGGGAATTCCATGGTCATTATTTTTATCCAAAATTCAATTTCAAACTGTCACAGAACATGGCAGAACATTCATAAAATTATCATCAAAAGAGGTTTTAAAAGAACCTTTTTTAGATTTTATTGTGCAAATTCGAGGCTTGAAAAATCATTTATATCGTGAATTTACGGTATTGGTTGACCCGCCTGAGGCTTATCAATCTCTCGAAGAACCTGAAATTCAAAAAGAAAATATCCCGCAACATTTTGTTTCTGCGCCCGTTAATCACGTTATTCAAAAACAGAGAAATATTCCTGTACATCCAAAAATCACTGCCACAAAAACAGTAGCGAAAATAACAACTCCACCTAAAATTGAACATAAAACAATTTTACCAACACCAGCAACCGTTGCAGCTGCACCAACGCCTGAGCTTAATCAGAAAGTAGTTGAATTAGAAAAACAACTTTCCGAAATGAAACAAGTAATGACAGAGCAAAATGCTCAAATTGCCGCGTTAAAAATTTCAAATTCACAACCGCCAATCGTTCAACCTGAAATAAAACCTGAATTGACATCACCGCAAATTGTTGTTCCAGTTGCACCCGAACCTGTTTTGGAAACACCAATGCCTGTTGTTGCTACGCCAATTGTTCCAACTGCACCGCAACCAAAACCACAAATTAGTTCACCAGTAGCTCCCGATTTAATCACCGAAATTTTGAATTCTGTTTCACCACTTTATTCAAGTATTTCAACAGATTCATATAGTTATATTGCAGGTGCAGCCAGTTCATTATTATTGAGTGTGCTTGGTTTGTTACGTTGGAAAAATCGTCGAAACACACAAAAACAGAATGAATCCGAAAATCGTGTTGAACCTGAAATAGTCTCAAAAAATGAAATTCAACCTATTGTTGAAGTTGAAAATTTACTCAGTTCATCTGAGCAATCAATGGATAAAATGTTTGCAAACGAAGATATGTCTTTTGAAGAAGAAAATACCGATTTTGAAAAATTTGAAATTGAATCTTTGTCAGTATTTAATTCATTAACAAACAACGATAAACCAAAAAATAATGCGAGCGATGTACTTTACAGAGTCGATGTTTATTGTGCTTACGGTAATTTTGACCATGCTATTTTGTTATTAAATGATGAATTTGTAAGACATCCAGATATAAATGATTTTGCACTTCGTTTGTTGCATCTTTATGTTTCTCAACATAAAACAGAAGAATTTAAAACATTCGTTGAAAAATTGGTTCAACAAGGCAAACAAACTGAATCTGAATTTTGGTCAATTGTTTCAGGCATCGTAACAGATTTTTATCCTGACATTTTTTTGCCTGAACAACCAAATTTTTCCAAATCAAATGAAGAAATTGAACCATTCATTTTTGAAAATTTATCGGACTTTGAAAACCAAGAAGAACCGCAATTTTCGTTAGATTCTGAATTTGACACGGATTTAGATTTTGCAAAATTTGATATTGAAAAAGAAAATAAAACCGAAGAACCGCAATTTTTGTTAGATTCTGAATTTAATATGGATTTAGATTTTGCAAAATTTGATGTCGAAAAAGAAAGTAAAACCGAAGAACCGCAATTTTCGTTAGATTCTGAATTTAAATTGGATTTTACGACATTTGAACCTGAAAAAGATGTTGAAGTTAAAGCACCTAAAATTACATTCGAGCCTGAATTTGAATTGGATTTCACGTCGTTTGATATGCCGAAAAATTTAGAAATAAACAAGCTAGAATAGTCTTAAATTTTCTCAATAATTTGGAATAAATGAGTTGTGTTACAATGCGTTCGATTTTTAACCCAACTGAAAAGAGTAATTTTTATGAACAAAATGAGCAAAACAAAACTTCTTGCATTAGTCGCTTCTGTTGTTGCATTAGTTTTGCTGCAACGTGACTTCTTGATTCCACTCGCAAAAGATGCCGCAAAATCGGACTTATTTTTAGTTGATAGCAATGATCAAGGTAGCATGTTGCCACAATCAAACGCGATGACACAATTTGCATTTCAACATTGCAATACTTATCTCAAAGCCGATTTAGATGCAAAAACCGTTGTCACTTTGCCTGAAAAACCTTTAAATGCCTGGAGTTTAGGTAATTATGAATATGTTGTTAGTGCCGAAGCAGAGGTTTCTCATGACGGTGCCCTCCCTAAAAAACATAAATATGTTTGCCGAATCAGTTACAAAAATGGCGAAGATACCAGCGGTGGTGCAGAATTTAAAAATTGGTCATTAGATGGTTTATCAAAAGTTGACGACTAATTATATAGAACTACTAGATTTACAATAAAAAAGAGATTTATGTAGAAACTAAAAACGTAGATTTCATATAAAAACGTCAATAATGAAAAGTGTTCAACTTCCCTTTCCCACATCAAAACAACCCATTGTAAATTGGTCAAATTTGAGCGGTTGCGCTGATACTTACGCGCTAGTTGCTGCAATTCAATCGCAACAATGTTTATTTATTATCGTCACACCTGACGCAAATAGCGCGTTGCGTTTAGAAAATGAACTTGTGTTTTTCTTAAATCATTCACAACCCATTTTGCATTTCCCAGATTGGGAAACGTTGCCATACGACGTGTTTTCGCCGTTGCCCGAAATTGTGTCAGAGCGTTTGCAAACCTTGACGGCATTGCCAACGGTGAAAAGTGGCGCGTTAATCGTAGCGGCAAATACGTTGATGCACCGCATCACGCCACCTGATTTTTTAGCAGAACAATCTGTAATTTTAAAAATTGGTGATTCACTTTCTGATATTGCAGAACAATTAAAACAACGCGATTATCAGAAAGTTTCGCAAGTTTTCACGCACGGTGAATTTGCGTTGCATGGTGCAATTCTCGATATTTTTGCGATGGGCAATCGTGTGCCGTTGCGCTGTGAAATCGAAAATGGCATTTTGAAAACCATTCGGGCGTTTGATGTCGAAAGCCAACGCGCATTTTCAACGGATGAAAAGATTGAATCTCTGACCATTTTGCCCGCGCGTGAATTTCCAAGTGATGAAAGTGAAAAGGCAACGTTGTTTGATTATTTGCCGAAAGCCGCAATTTTTGTGATGTTGCCACATTTGGATGAGGCAATTTTTGATTTTGATAAAACGGTGAAAAGTCGTTTTGAATTGCGAAAAAATGACGAGCTTGCGCCTGAAAAATTATTTTTATCGCCTGAAAATTTAGCGATTGAATTTAAGAAGCATGAACAAATCGCGCTGGATATTTCTTCCTCTTTGCCAGACATTAGTTTCAATCCACATTCCAAACAGCCAGCACAGGTTTTGACGCAATTTGTTGAAAATTTTAATGGCAAAGTTTTGTTTGTCGCCGAATCAGCAGGACATCGTGAAGCGTTATTACAAACTTTAAAACGCGAATCGATTTATCCAAAAGTGGTTGCCGATTGGCAGACGTTTTTAAATTCCCAGCATTCGCATTGCATCACCGTTGCGTCGCTCGATGTGGGTTTAATTTTAGAAAATCCTGCATTAGCGTTAATCACCGAAAGCCAATTATCAGGCGAAAAAGCCCCACAACGTCGCCGTCGAAAAGCCTCTGCAAGGCAACTTGAAACGCTCGTTGCGAATTTAAACGAACTCACGATTGGCGCACCAGTTGTGCATTCGGAACACGGAGTAGGTCGTTATTTAGGCTTACAAACGCTAACCATCGGCGGCATGGAAGGTGAATTTTTAGCGTTGAGTTACGCCAACGACGACAAACTTTATGTTCCTGTCGCATCGTTGCACGTCATTTCGCGCTACACGGGCATGAGCGAAGAAAACGCGCCATTGCACAAATTAGGTTCTGACCAATGGCACAAAGCCAAACAAAAAACCATCGCCCGAATTCACGATGTTGCCGCCGAATTGCTCGAAATTCACGCCAAACGCGCCGCGCATGAACATTCGGCTGCGCCATTATTTGAACGCATCGATGAAGGCGAATATCTCAGTTTCGCACAAGGTTTTCGTTTTGAAGAAACACCAGACCAAGCCCGTGCCATTCAAGACATCATTGACGATTTCAACCAAGCCAAACCAATGGACAGAGTGATTTGCGGCGACGTAGGTTTTGGAAAAACCGAAGTTGCGATGCGAGCCGCATTTTTAGCGGTGCAAAGTGGCAAACAAGTGGCGGTTTTAGTGCCTACAACGTTACTTGCTGGTCAGCATCATTCAAATTTTTGTGACCGTTTTGCAGATTTCCCGATAAAAATCGAATTGATGTCACGCTTTGTCACGCCGAAACAGCAAAAAGAAATCGCCACACAACTGGAAAATGGCGTTGTTGATATTGTTATCGGGACGCATAAATTGCTCGGCGGTGGCTTGAAATATAAAAATTTAGGGCTGGTAATTATCGACGAAGAACACCGTTTCGGCGTGCGTCAAAAAGAACAATTTAAAAAATTACGCGCCGAAATTGATTTGCTAACTTTAACTGCAACGCCGATTCCACGCACTTTAAATATGGCGATGAGCGGTTTGCGTGACATTTCAATTATTGCCAGTCCGCCGCCGAATCGTCACCCGATTAAAACTTTCATCAACGAATGGGAAGACCAGCAAATCCGCGAAGCCTGTCAACGTGAAATCAAACGTGGCGGACAAATTTTTTTCTTGCACAACGACATTAAAAGCATGGAAAAAATGGCGGAGGATTTGAGTAAATTGATTCCCGAAGCGCGGCTCGAAATTGCTCACGGACAAATGCACGGTAACGAACTCGAACGCATCATGC
>CAIVBX010000112.1 GCA_903904275.1 uncultured Pseudomonadota bacterium | reverse complement strand
TGTACGACCTTCACCACCACCATGTGGATGGTCAACTGGGTTCATAACAACGCCTCGAACGGTCGGTCTAACACCAAGCCATCTTTTCGCGCCTGCTTTACCAAGTGAAGCTAAACTGTGTTCAGAATTTGACACTTCGCCGATAACTGCTTTGCAATCTGCTAATACTTTACGCATTTCACCAGAACGCAAACGAATTGTAGCGTGAGTATTATCACGAGCAACCAATTGTACCGATGTTCCTGCACTTCTTGAAATTTGTGCGCCTTTACCTGGTTTCAATTCCACACAGTGTACAGTTGTACCCACTGGAACGTTACGCAATGGCATACAGTTACCTGGTTTAACAGGTGCAACATCAGCAGAAATAATTTCTTGACCCGCTTCTAAACCTTTCGGTGCGATGATGTAACGACGTTCGCCGTCTTTGTACAAAATCAACGCAATGTTTGCGGTTCTGTTTGGATCGTATTCTAAACGTTCAACAACCGCTGGACTTTCAGTTTTATTTCTTTTGAAATCAATCAAACGATAGTGTTGTTTGTGACCACCGCCAATGTGACGTGTCGTAATACGACCGTTGTTGTTGCGACCACCTGTTTTACTTTTTTTCTCTAATAACGCTGCGAAAGGTTTCCCTTTATGCAATGCGTCATTTTTTACGCGAACTACAAACCGTGATCCAGGGGAGGTCGGTTTTGACTTTATAATCGCCATAACTTTTTACCGTTTCCTTTACTAATCAATTAAGCCGCAGCGAATTCAATATCATGACCTTCTTTTAGCTTAACATAAGCCTTTTTCCAGTCTGAACGCTGACCTAATGTGCGTCCGAATCTTTTTTGTTTGCCTTTTACGTTTAACACGCGCACAGCATCCACTTCGACATTAAACATTGCTTCAACGGCACTTTTTACTTGTTTCTTTGTCGCACTTTTCAACACTTTAAAAACAATTTGTTTGTCTTTTTCAGCAGCAATGGTGCTTTTTTCAGAAATAAGTGGTGCTTCTAAAACTCGTGTTAATTGGTACAAATTTGCACTCATGCTAAACGCTCCTCTAATTGTTGCAACGCACCTGGCGTAACAATAACTTTATCCGCAGCGACTAACAAAACAGGATTTAAATTTGCCGCCTCAACAACTTCGACATAAGGAATGTTGCGTGAAGCTAAAGCCAAATTTGCATCCACTTCATTTACAACAATCAATGTACGCTTTGATTCAATTGCATTTAATTGCGCTTTCAATGCTTTCGTTTTTGGCGTAGTAGCTAAAACTTCTGCACTGATAACTAAACGGTCTTGACGCAACAATTCTGACAGAATTGAACGAATGCCTACACGAAACATTTTTTTGTTCAATTTTTGATCGTAGTTACGCGGTCTTGCAGCGAAAGTCACACCACCTGTACGCCAGATAGGGCTTCTTGCCGTACCTGAACGCGCACGACCTGTGCCTTTTTGTCTCCAAGGTTTGATACCACCGCCGCTCACATCAGAACGTGTTTTTTGTGCTTTCGTACCTTGACGTGCGCCTGCTAAGTAACGAGTAACTAATTGATGAACAAGCGTTTCATTATATTCTTGTCCAAAAACTGCTTCGCTAACTTGCAAACCGCTTTGTTCGTTTAATTTAGGTATTTGCAATCCCATGACCTACCCCTTCTTCTTATTTTTCATTTTAGAAGCAGGCGTAATCACAACACCACCACCTTTAGCACCAGGAACGGCACCTTTTACTAAAATTAAATTTCTTTCTGCATCAATCGAGTGAATCGTCAAGTTTTGAATAGTGGTTTTTGCAGCACCTAAATGCCCCGCCATTTTTTTACCTTTGAAAACGCGACCAGGTGTTTGACACATACCGATAGAACCCAATACACGGTGTGACAATGAGTTACCGTGCGTTGCATCTTGCATACTGAAATGATGTCTTTTCACACCACCTGCAAAACCTTTACCGATACTTGTACCTAGTGCAAG
>CAIVBX010000111.1 GCA_903904275.1 uncultured Pseudomonadota bacterium | reverse complement strand
GTTTGTCTGGACTGGAAATGATAAAAATCGCAACAAAGCGTCAGGTGAATTGATTGCGCTAGATGAAAAAGCAGCGCGGGCAGAATTACGTCGTCAAGGAATTAACCTCACGTCTTTAAAGAAAAAAGAAAAATCCTTATTTTCTAAACGTGCGCCTAAAATAACGCCTGCTGATATTGCTATTTTTGCACGGCAATTGGCAACGATGTTAAAAGCGGGCGTTCCCGTTGTTCAAGCATTGGATATTGTCGGGTATGGCAACGAAAATCGTAGTATGCGGGAATTAGTATTATCAATTAAAGTGAATGTTGAAAACGGCGACAGTTTGACGCAAGCCTTACAAAAAAATCCCGATTATTTTGACGATTTATTTTGCAATCTTATTGAAGCGGGAGAACGCGCGGGGGTTTTGGAATCACTTTTGGAAAAAATTGCGACATACAAAGAAAAAAGTGAATCCATGAAAAAGAAAATCAAAAAAGCCTTGATGTATCCGATTTCTGTGGTCATTGTGGCATTGCTTGTAACTACAATTTTATTGGTTTTTGTCGTGCCTGTTTTTGAAGATTTATTTAAAAGTTTTGGAGCTGATTTGCCTGCATTCACTAAAATGGTGATTGCGCTATCGAAATGGATGCAAATGTATTGGTGGATAATAGGCGGCGTTTTGATTGCTCTGTTTTATACCTTTAAACATTTCAAAAAAAATTCACTGCCATTCAATTATTTCTTAGACAAAATCCTTTTACGGTTTTACGTCATTGGCATCATTATTACAAAATCTGCAATTGCGCGATTTGCTCGAACCTTAGCAACTATGTCAGCCGCTGGTGTTCCTTTAGTTGAATCACTGGAATCGGCAGCTGGAACATGTGGTAATTTGCTTTATCAAGATGCAGTTTTGAAAATGCGTGATGAAGTGGCAATGGGACAACGTTTGCAATATGCAATTTCAGAATCAGGTTTATTTCCACACATGGTGCAACAAATGGTCACGATTGGCGAAGAATCTGGTGCATTAGATTCGATGTTATCGAAAGTCGCCGATTTTTATGAAGAAGAAGTTGACAATTTAGTTGATAATTTAAGCAGCTTAATGGAACCGCTGATTATGGTCATTTTGGGCATTTTAGTAGGTGGTTTAATTGTGGCGATGTATTTGCCTATTTTTCAACTTGGCTCTGCGATACATTAAAACCGCAAATAAAAAAACAGTGACAAGAATTTTTATTTAAAAATCATGCACGAATTGACATGTTAGCCTTTCAAAATTAAGGATTTTTATGCTTATTTCAAAACCCAAATTCACATTAGCATTAGCGATTACGTTTGCTCTTTCGGGTTGTTCTGTCATGCGAAGTTATGATGATGAACTTAAACAAACCGTCGATTTAGTGGTACATGGTCAAGTGCCACAAGCCATTCAACAACTGGATTCAAATAACACCAACAACGACAAAGATTTGTTGTATTACTTTGAAAAAGGCACGTTACAACGTTTTGATAATAAATATAAAGATAGTGTCACAACGTGGCTTTCAGCTGACCATTTGGTGAACGAATGGGAAAATGAGGCAAAAATTCGGGCGGGTGCAATTTTAGAAAATTTGGGCGCAGTAACGTTAAATGATAAAACTCGCCGTTACGATGGTCATGATTATGAAAAAGTGATGCTTTCAACCCAATTGGCATTAAATCATTTGTTGAATGGTGATTGGGATTTTGCTCGTACTGAAATCAAAAAAACGCACGAACGTGAAGCGATTATTGCCGAAGTTCGCGCTAAAGAAACCGATGCGATTGAAAAAGAAAGTCGTGAAAAAGGCATCGGCACAACATTTAAAGATTTAAACGGTTATCCTGTTGAAACCTTAAATTCACCTGAAATTACGTCATTGAAAAATGGTTTTCAAAGCGCGTTTAGTCATTATTTAGCAGGCTTTGTTTATGAAGCGTTAGGCGAACCGAGTTTAGCATCGGCAGGTTATCGTCAAGCGATTGAATTGCGTCCAAATATCAAAATTTTAGAAGACGGTTTAGCCAATTTAGATTCACGTCCACGCCAACACAAACCAAATGAAACGGATGTTTTAATGGTAGTTGAAAATGGCGTTGCACCGTCATTAAGTTCAATGATGATTCCAATTCCTGTGATTTATAAAGGTTTAGGCGTGATTCCGATTTCATTCCCTATTTTACATTCTGATTCTACTCATACAGCTCCACCAAATTTGGTTAGCGTTGATAATACAAATTCACAATCATTGGCGATGGTGACAAGTTTAGATGCCATGTCGAAACGCGCATTAAAAGATGATATGCCTGGAATGATTGTGCGAGGTATTTTACGCGCCGCTGTTAAAACCGCGTCGCAACAGGCTTTAATGAGTAGTAACAATAGTTATGCGATGTTGGCTGGTGTTGCATTAAATGCGGTAAATGTCATTACAGAATCTGCTGATGAACGCACATGGCGCACATTGCCGTCAGCGATAAACGTGGCGCGTTTTTCAATTCCAACTGGAAAACATGAATTTTCAATCGGTTCAAACAAAAAAACACTTGATATTAACGGCGCACACGCCGTGGTTGTCGCACGAGTAATTGGTAATCAAGTTTATTGGTCGCAACCTGTTTATACCGCGAAAATGCCGCCCAATGTTATGACAACCCCTGCCCCGCAAATGATTGAACCTGTTATCGAACCAGCAAAATCAAAAACGATAGGTAAAAAAGTACGTCCTTCTTCTAATAAAAAACGGAGTAAAAAATGAAAAAGTTAATTTTAAATTTGAGTATCGCTTCCGCATTAGGCTTATCAGCATGTGCGACGGCACCAAAACCTGCGCCAAATAGCATTCCAACGAAAGTAGAACAACATGGTGAAATGGATTATTTGGTTGTCAGTAATATCATGGCAACAAAACATAATCATTTAATGGCGATTCAAGCGGAAATTACGAATACAGATTCTAACAATCAACAACTGTTCTATCGTTTCAAATGGTTAGATAGAAATGGCATGGTGATTGGTGATGATGAAGCGTGGCAACCACTGTTAGTTTATGCAGGACAAAAACAAACGATTAACGGGCTTGCACCGACACCGCAGGCAAGTGATTTTAGAATTTTGGTCAGTAGCCCTGAAAATTCGGGAAATCCTTAAATTCAATGGCAAAATGTCAATCTTCACTTTGTTAGGAGTTACCTTTCATGATAAAAATTAGCGACTTACGGCATTACACAAATCGAATCAAATACATTTTTTTCCAGAAAGTATTTAATTACGCCACATCGGATATTTACAACACTAAAAAATTCACTGAGTTTAACGAAAATAGCGAATTAGTTATATTAAGCATGGTACAAAAGAAAGATATGTCCATGTATTTGATAGCAATTAAAAGTTTGTTACGTTTTTTAAGTGTTCATAAAGTCATTATTGTTTGCGACCAAAATTTGACAGCTTCTGATAAGTCAATTTTAAAAGAACACATTGAAAAACTAGAACTTTATGATGCTGCCGATTTTAGACATGAAAAACTACCTAAAGGTGGTTGCTGGGAAAGACTTGCTGCAATTGCACGTTTTTCAAATGATTATTATGTTATTCAAATGGATGCAGATACATTGACACTGACAAATCCAATGGAAATTATTGAAGCCACGCACAAAAATACGCCGTTCATACTTGGATCGGAGGAGCGTTTTAATAAAAAAATTACATTATTGGAAATGAATGAAATCGCAAAAGGTTGGATTTCAAAAGGCTCAAATCATGTTCAAGTTTTTTGTGAAAATGAACTTTCTAATTTAACTGAAATGCCCAGCTATAAGTATTACATCAGAGGTTGTGCTGGCTTTGCAGGTTTTCCAAAAAAATCTATTTCTACCGATGAGTTAATACATCTTTCAAATGTTTTTTATGAAAAACTCAATTCAAGATGGCTGGAATGGGGAACGGAACAATTTGCATCTAATTTAATTCTCTCCAATTTGAATGATGTGGCAGTGTTACCACTGCTTGAATATACAACGCCTGATAATTTTAACGGTAAAAATACTTTCCTCCATTTTATTGGTTATTTGAGGTTTACCAGTTTTTTATACCAAAAATTAGCCGTAAATTTTATAAAACAAATGATGTCTACTAAAGCTTAATTGATAGATACTCATGCAAATTCATTTAGTAACAGTTGGAACAAAAATGCCAAGTTGGGTGCAACAAGGTTATGACGAATATGCCAAACGATTACCGCGTGAATGTGAATTGATTTTAAAGGAAATTCCCGCAGGCAAACGAGGTAAAAATAGCGATACCGCGCGAATTGTCAAAGAGGAAGGCGAGCGAATGCTTGCCGCGATTCCTTCAAATAGCCATTTAGTGACATTAGATTTGGGCGGAAAAATGTGGTCTACGCAAGAATTGTCGCAAGCGATGCAACGTTGGCAAGGTAACGGACAACACGTTTCGCTCATGGTCGGAGGTCCTGAAGGTTTGGCGGATTCTGTCAAACAAAGTGCGAGGGAATCGTGGTGTTTATCGAATCTTACTTTTCCGCATCCGCTGGTGAGAATTGTTGTTGCAGAACAAATTTATCGCGCGTGGAGCATTTTGCAAAATCACCCGTATCATCGTTGATTTTTATAGCGAATTTTTCTAATGTTTGCTTAATTGCGTCACACAGGATTTTACCGTACTCTTCAAAAAATTTGGTTATGTTGTTAAGTAAATAACGAAGGACGTGAATTGTGCGAAAAATTGATTATCTAATTACACTGGCAAAAATTAAACATTTCAGGCGTGCTGCTGAGGCGTGTCATGTTTCTCAACCTACATTAAGTTCCGCAATCCAACATTTAGAAGATGAATTAGGCGTTACATTATTTAAACGTGGACAGAAATTTGTCGGTTTAACGCTAGAAGGTGAACGGATACTGGCTCATGCACAACGTTTATCTTCAAATTGGGATGCTTTAAAACAAGAAGCCGCGCTGTGCAAAGAACAATTAGCGGGGCAATTAAAAATTGGCGCAATTCCTACTACGTTAGCTGTCGTTCCATTATTGACAGAATCGTACAGAGAAAATCATCCTCACATTCGATTTCAAATTTTTTCACAATGCGCTGAAAAAATTATCCATCAACTCGATTCATTTGAACTGGATTTTGGTTTAACCTATTTAAATGACCCACGTTTAAAAGGTTTCAAAACGTTGCCGTTGTATCAAGAACGCCATGTTTTATTAGCACGCCAACTTGAATCCGATACGCTGAAAAAATCACTGACTTGGCAAGAAGCCTCGAAATTACCGTTGTGTTTGCTCACAACGAATATGCAAAATAGACAATTGATTGATGCCGCTTTTAGAGAGGCGAATGTGAAACCAAACGTTATTGTCGAAACAGATTCTATTTTCGCGCTTTATGCTCATGTTCGTTGTGCGGGATTGTTTGCCATTGTGCCGCATAGTCTTTTAGCTTTGATTGAAATGCGTCAAGAAGTTACCGCTGTTCCTTTAACACCAACACTTTCACGCGAGATTGGTTTAGTTGCTCGACGTGAACATTTAGAAATGCCTGTGCAACAAGCAACGTGGCATCTTGCCAAAAAGCTAAATTTACAAGCGCGTTTTGATGCCTTAATAGATTTTGTCTATTAGTCTATTGAAATAATCAATTAGAGAACTTTTTTAAGAAACACAACAATACTGCCACCTAGACTTCTCCTAGGGAATTTCTAAAAATGATAAAACTATAAGGACAAAGAAAATGGCAAAAATTGTTTGTGTACTCTACGACGACCCAATTAACGGTTATCCAACTTCTTACGCGCGTGATGACGTGCCACAACCTGAAATTTATCCTGATGGTCAAACCTTACCAACACCAAAAGCCGTTGATTTCAAATCTGGCGAATTATTAGGTAGCGTTTCTGGCGAATTAGGCTTGCGTAAATATCTTGAATCAAATGGTCATACTTTAATCGTTACCTCTAGCAAAGACGGTGAAGACAGCGTTTTAGACCGTGAATTACACGATGCTGAAATCGTGATTTCACAACCATTCTGGCCTGCATATATGACAGCTGAACGGATTGCGAAAGCCAAAAAATTGAAAATGATTGTCACCGCAGGGATTGGTTCTGACCACACCGATTTGCAAGCCGCCATCGAAAATAACATTACCGTTGCTGAAGTGACTTATTGCAACAGTAATGCCGTGGCTGAACACGTTGTGATGTCAATTTTGGCATTAGTTCGTAATTTCATTCCGTCGCACAATTGGGTATTAAAAGGCGGTTGGAATATCGCTGATTGTGTATCGCGTTCTTATGATTTAGAAGCCATGACGGTTGGAACAGTTGCCGCAGGTCGTATTGGTTTGCGTGTTTTACGTTTGCTCAAACCATTTGGGGTGAATTTGCATTACGCAGACCGTCATCGTTTATCAGCGGAAGTCGAACAAGAATTGAACTTGACCTACCATGAAAATTTAGAAAGTTTGGCAAAAGTGTGTGACGTAGTGACATTGAATTGCCCATTGCATCCAGAAACGGAACACATGGTAAATGCTGAAACATTGAAATCCTTTAAACGTGGGACTTACTTAGTCAATACCGCACGCGGCAAACTTTGCGACCGTGACGCAATCGTTGATGCGTTAGAAAGTGGTCAATTAGCGGGTTATGCAGGTGACGTATGGTTTCCACAGCCTGCACCAAATAACCACCCTTGGCGCACCATGCCAAATCATGGCATGACACCACACATTTCAGGCACAAGTTTATCGGCACAAGCGCGTTATGCAGCAGGTGTTCGTGAAATTTTAGAATGCTATTTTGAAAATCGTCCGATTCGTGATGAGTATTTAATCGTTAAAGATGGCGGTTTAGCGGGCGTTGGCGCACATTCTTACAGCAAAGGGAATGCGACAGGCGGTTCAGAAGAAGCTAAGAATTTCAAAAAATAAGCAGTTTAACTTTCCGCCTAAATTAAAAGCTCTGATTGCATTATGCAGTCAGGGCTTTTTTCATATTACTTCGTCAACAAAGAATTCAACCATAAAATCTACTTTTTTTATTCCCATGAAATTTAAATCAAGAAATCAGCTTTTGAGTTGGTGCTGTATAATTGGCTTCAACGTCACAACAAACAAGCTCTCAAAAGCTATTTTTTAAACACCAAAAGAGATTCACAAAATTATGGAAAAAACTTACGCCCCACACGATATTGAACAACGTTGGTACGAAAATTGGGAAAGCAAACAGTATTTTGCGCCATCTGGCGAAGGTGAACCGTATTGCATCATGATTCCACCGCCAAACGTCACAGGCAGTTTGCATATGGGTCATGCGTTTCAAGACACGATTATGGATGCGCTGACACGTTATCACCGTATGAAAGGCTGTAACACACTTTGGCAAGCGGGAACTGACCACGCGGGGATTGCCACACAAATGGTGGTCGAGCGTCTTTGCAATGCCGAAGGTAAAACGCGCCACGATTACGGACGTGAAAAATTCATCGAAAAAATCTGGGAATGGAAAGGCGAATCAGGCGGCACAATTACCCGCCAATTACGTCGCATGGGTTCATCGCTCGATTGGTCACGCGAACGTTTCACGATGGACGAAGGCATGTCTGGCGCGGTGCAAGAAGTTTTCATTAAATTATACGAAGAAGGCTTAATTTATCGCGGCAAACGTTTGGTGAATTGGGATCCTGTTTTGCACACGGCGGTTTCGGATTTAGAAGTGTTATCCGAAGAAGAAAACGGTTTTATGTGGCATTTGCGTTATCCGTTATCGAATGGTCAGGGGCATTTAATCGTAGCAACCACACGACCTGAAACCATGCTCGGCGATGCGGCGGTGGCGATTCATCCAAACGATGACCGTTATAAACATTTGCTCGGCGAATTTGTGGAATTGCCTTTAACAGGTCGTCGAATTCCGATTATTGCTGACGAATATGTTGATCCCGAATTTGGAACAGGTTGTGTAAAAATCACGCCTGCTCACGATTTCAACGATTACGAAGTCTGGACGCGCCATCGTCACACATCGGCAATTCAAGATTTACCACACGGCGGTTTGATTAACATTTTAACCGTCAACGCCAGCATCAATGATGATGCGCTCGTGCCTGAAAAATACCGTGGGCTAGACCGTTTTGAAGCACGCAAACAAATCGTTGCAGATTTTGAAGCGGCGGGGTTACTTGAAAAAATCGCCGACCATAAATTGATGACACCACGCGGCGACCGTAGTCAAAGCGTTATCGAACCCTTTTTAACTGACCAATGGTATGTAAAAGTTGCGCCACTTGCTGAACCTGCGATTGCCGCCGTTGAAAATGGCGATATTAAATTTGTTCCTGATAATTGGAAAAACACTTATTTCGAGTGGATGCGAAACATTCAAGATTGGTGTATTTCGCGCCAAATTTGGTGGGGACATCGTATTCCTGCGTGGTATGACGACAAAGGCAATATCTACGTCGGTAATTCTGAAGCGGCAATTCGTGAAAAACATAATTTGCCTGAGGATTACCCATTAAAACAAGACGAAGACGTTTTAGATACTTGGTTTTCGTCAGCATTATGGCCGTTCTCGACATTGGGTTGGGATGGTAAAAACGAACCTGATTATTTAAAAACCTTTTATCCGACTAGCGTTTTAGTCACAGGTTTTGACATTATTTTCTTCTGGGTGGCGCGGATGATTATGATGGGCTTGAAATTCCGTGGCGAAGTGCCATTCAAAGAAGTCTACATTCATGGTTTGGTGCGTGATGCCGAAGGGCAAAAAATGTCCAAATCGAAAGGTAACGTGTTAGACCCAATTGATATTATCGATGGCATCGATTTAGAAGCATTAGTGGCAAAACGCACCTCAGGCATGATGCAACCGCAATACGCGAAAAAAATCGAACAAGCTACACGCAAACAATTCCCTGATGGGATTCAATCTTACGGCACAGATGCGTTGCGTTTTACCTTTGCGTCGCTTGCTTCAACAGGGCGTGATATTCGGTTTGATTTGGCTCGCACCGAAGGTTATCGCAATTTCTGTAACAAACTGTGGAATGCGGCGCGTTATGTGTTGATGAACACCGAAGAACACGATTGTGGTTTGACGGGCGAATGTGAATTTTCACACGTTGACCGTTGGATTGTGGCGCGTTTAAATCAAGTGATTTCAACGACTAGCCACGCAATCGATAACTACCGTTTCGATTTGGCGGCGCAAGCAATTTACGATTTTACTTGGAATGAATACTGCGATTGGTATTTGGAATTAACGAAAGTTGCGTTGCAATCGGATAACGAAGCCTTGCAACGTGGCACACGCAAAACGTTGTTGCATGTTTTGGAAACCATTTTACGTTTAGCTCACCCGATTATTCCATTTATCACCGAAGAAATCTGGCAACGTGTCGCGCCATTGGCTGGCGTTGAAGGCGACACGATTATGTTGCAGCCTTATCCGATTTCGGACGAGTCTAAGATTGATAAGGAAGCTGTTCAAAATACCGATTGGCTCATGGCGGTAATTTTAGGTGTGCGTCGAATTCGCGGCGAAATGAACATTGCGCCAAGCAAACCATTACCTGTTTTATTGCAACATGGTTCGCCACAAGATGCAGAACGTTTAGAAACCAATCGTGTTTATTTGAATAGATTGGCGCGTTTAGAAACCATAACGTGGTTAAATCCTGATGACGTTGCACCTGAATCAGCAATTGCGATTGTGGGTGAAATGCAAATTTTGATTCCGATTGCTGGCTTGATTGATAAAACGGCTGAATTGGCACGTTTGGATAAAGAAGTTTTGAAAATCCAAACTGAGTTAGAACGTATTGAAGTGAAATTGAGTAATCCGTCATTCGTTGAAAAAGCTCCCGCAGCTGTGCTTGAAAAAGAACGAGCGCGTTTGGCTGAATTGCAATCGACGCTTGGAAATCTGCAAGCACAACACGTTAAAATTAGCGCGTTGTAATTTTCAAAATCTACAAAAAAGCCCTTATTCGCTTTGTTGCAAATCAGGGCTTTTTGTTGCCGACTAAATTTATTGTTGTGCAGGAGTTGTTGGTAAATTGATTTCAATATCCGCTTTTTCTTCAAATGAGTTAATCAGCGCATTAAATTCGCTGTCGCCGATGGCTTTTGAAATGTTTTTCTTCGCCATATCAATACGTTTTTTATCTTCATCCGTCATGGTGCCTTCTTGAACTTTCGATAAACTTACAACGGCTTGTTCACGCGCCGCTAATTCGACAGTGAAAATTGTCGGTTTATCACCGATGGGTTTTGCAGCTTTGAAAATTGCCTCATTTAACACCACATTAAAATCTTTTTTCATGCGTGTTAAACCTGTTTCTTTTTGTACAGGTAATTTGTAATCAGCGGCTACTTTTGTAAGTGTTTCACCAGAAAGCAATTTTGATTTAATTGTTTTTGCTGTTTCAATTACTTTTTGTTGAGCTTGTTCTGCTTGAACAGCTTTGATAATTTCGGTTTTAACTTGTTCTAATGGTTTATTTTCAGCAGCTTTGTGTTCAAGCAATCGTAAAACGACTAAATGGTCTGTAGTTACTTCAATCGGCGTACTATTTGTGCCATTTAAAACTTCGTCACTAAACGCTACGCTACGAACTTTTTCTTCAGCTGCAATGCCTTCGCCTTGTATTTTCGTAAATAAACCTGTTTTCTTAATCGTTAAATTTAATTGTGTTGCAGCAGCTTGTAAATTATCCGAATTTTGATAAGCCGTTTCAGTCAATGTTTCACCTTGTTGATAAAATAGATTTTCAGCTTGTGATTTTTGATAAGCCTTTGTGACTTCGGCTTTGACGCTTTCAAAAGGTTTTATTTCAGCAGGTGCTAATTCAGTCACTTTAATTAAGTGATAACCAAATTTTGATTTTACAGGTTCAGAAACTTCGCCTTGTTTTAATGCTTGAGCTACATTATCAAAATCTTTTTCCATCACGCCTGCACTAAATAAACCTAAATCACCGCCGTCTTTACCTGTTAATTTATCGTCTGATAATTCTTTTGCGAGTGCAGAAAAATCTTTGTTTGCTAAATCGGATTTCGCTTTTGTTGCTTTTTCTAACGCTGTTTTTTCATCTTGTTTATCGTTAATTTCAAACAAAATGTGTGCAACCTTCCGACGTTCTAACGTGCTGTATTGCGCTTTTTGTTCTTCGTAAAAGGCTTTGATTTTTTCATCGGTGACTTCGATTGTTTTTGCTAAGTCTTCAAGTGTCAATTCGATATATTCCACCGACATTTGTTCAGGAATTTGATATTGTGCTTGATGCGTCATGTAATAAGCGTTAATAGCTTCATTGCCAGGAATTTCTGTTGACGCAGTTGCAGGAATCGTAATGTATTCAACATCGCGTTGTTGATTTTGTATTTTAAACACACGTTCTAAATCGTAAGGTGTTGTAAAACTGCTGTTTAAAATGCTTTGTTGGAATTGTTCCATGACCAGTGCATTTTTGATTTGTGCAACAAACTCTGGTGAAGCCATGCGTTGTGATGAAAGCATGGATTTATATTTAGCTTCGTCAAATTTTCCGTCTGTTTGAAAATAAGGCAAGTTGTGAACAAAATCACGAATTGCATCGTCACTAATGGTTAAACCTTTTTGATGAACATATTGTAATAATACTTCGTCTTTGATGAGTTTGCTTAGAGCTTGTGATTTCATTGATGCGTCATCAACAGCTAAACCACCTAAACTTTGCTGATATTTTTCGTAGGCTTTGTTGACATCGCGTTGATAAAAATCTTTTTTGCCAACCGAGGCTACGGGAGCTTCTTGCCCATCGTTGATGTAGTTGTTGATTCCCCATAAAACGAATGGGACACAAATGACGGTTAAAATAACACCTGCAAAAGCACCTTGGGATTTTTCTCTAATTTTTGTCAACATAAAGGGCTACCTCGAAAAACGCATTGTTAGTAAGCAAAAAAAAACCTCGAACCCAAAGGTTCGAGGTTTTTTAGATATTGGCGAAGCGGACGGGACTCGAACCCGCGACCACCGGCGTGACAGGCCGGTATTCTAACCAACTGAACTACCACTCCAAAGTCGTGGTGG
>CAIVBX010000110.1 GCA_903904275.1 uncultured Pseudomonadota bacterium | reverse complement strand
CGCCGAAACCGGCATTCTAAGCGGCCCGGCCAAGGGGGCCGCGCTGGCGATGAAGGGCAGGCACTGCGGTGGTGGGTGCTGAGGGGTTCGAACCCCCGACCCTCGCCTTGTAAGGGCGATGCTCTACCAGCTGAGCTAAGCACCCGACTTGATTTGTTTAGTTTACTGCATCTTTTAACGATTTACCAGCTTTAAATGTTGGCGTTTTTGCCGCTTTAATCGTAATTTCTTCTCCAGACTGCGGATTACGTCCTTTGCGCTCTGCTCTTTCTTTTACTGAAAACGTTCCAAAACCCACTAAAGCAACCGCATCGTTTGCGCTTAATGCTTTTGTGACTGCTCCAATAAAACCATCTAAAGCACGTCCAGCATCTGCTTTAGTCAAATTTGCTGATTCTGCAATTGCGCTGATCAATTCCGATTTATTCATCATTCCCCCTAAGGAAGTTGTATTTTTTAAGTTATGTTAGCAAGATGCCGTGTCCACTCGTTTCTACACCACTCGAGAAACGGGGCTATTTATAACAACGCCCCGCTAACCCTGTCAAGCAATAAAACCGTTACAGACTTTGAATTCTGTGGCTTGCACGGCTTTTTAATGAGCCGTTACACGCGGCGAACTTTTTTTCGATGATTTAATTTTAGGTTGTTCACTCAAATCAATCGTAATTGGTTCACGCGGAACAGGTTGATATTGCAACGCAATTTCTAAAACTTCATCAATCCAACGCACAGGCTTAATCACTAAGTTTCGCTTTATATTTTCGGGGATTTCAACTAAATCCTTTTCGTTATCTTTTGGAATAATAACCGTTGAAATACCGCCACGATGCGCTGCAAGTAGTTTTTCTTTTAAGCCACCAATTGCTAAAACTTCACCACGCAACGTAATTTCCCCTGTCATCGCAACCGACGCTTTAACAGGAATTTTTGTCAACGCTGACATAATTGCCGTACACATTCCAATTCCTGCACTAGGACCATCTTTTGGGGTTGCGCCTTCAGGAACGTGAACGTGAATATCTTTGTTTTGAAACCACTCATCTTCAATACCAAACACTTCAGCACGACTACGAACAACCGTCATCGCTGCGGCAATTGATTCTTTCATCACGTCGCCTAATTTACCTGTTGTTGAATACTTGCCTTTGCCGTTAATAACCGCAGTTTCAATTGTAAGTAATTCGCCACCAACCGAAGTCCACGCTAAACCTGTCACGCAACCGATTTGGTCTTTTTCTTCTGCTAAACCGTAGCTGTAACGTTGCACACCTAAATAATCATTCAAATTTTTAGTTGTGATTTTAACTTTGGTTTTTCGTGGTTTTAATAACAAATCTTTCACGACTTTGCGGCAAATTTTAGAAATATCGCGCTCTAAATTTCGTACACCCGCTTCACGCGAATAATAACGAATCATGTCACGCACCGCATCTTCAGCAATCTCAATTTCTTTGGCTTTCAAACCGTTTTCTTTAATTTGTTTCGGAATCAAATAACGTAACGCAATGTTAATTTTTTCGTCTTCGGTATAACCCGCTAAACGAATCACTTCCATTCGGTCAAGCAACGCCGGTGGAATATCCATGCTGTTTGCTGTTGCGACAAACATCACGTCCGACAAATCAAAATCCACATCTAAATAATGATCCACAAAAGCATTATTTTGTTCCGGATCTAGCACTTCTAATAATGCTGACGCGGGATCACCACGCATATCGGTTGCCATTTTGTCGATTTCATCAAGCAAAAACAGTGGATTTTTGACTTTTACTTTCGACAAACTTTGAATAATTTTGCCTGGCATTGCGCCAATGTAAGTACGTCTATGACCGCGAATTTCTGCTTCATCTCGTACACCACCCAACGCCATACGAACATAATTGCGATTAGTCGCTCGCGCAATCGATTCGCCCAAAGACGTTTTACCAACGCCTGGCGGACCAACTAAACATAAAATCGCACCTTTCAATTTATCAACACGTTGTTGCACGGCGAGATATTCCAAAATACGTTCTTTGACTTTTTCTAAACCGTAATGCTCTTCGTTCAAAATAGCTTCAGCGGCGGCTAATTCTTTTTGAACTTCGGTTTTTTTATTCCAAGGAACATTTGTGAGCCATTCAATATAATTACGCACAACCGCTGATTCGGCTGACATTGGCGACATTTGTTTTAATTTTTTCAACTCATCGAGAGCTTTTGTTTTTGCTTCTTCAGGCATTTCGGCTTCATCGATTTTTTTCGTCAATAAATCAATTTCACTTTCAACCTCGTCCATTTCGCCCAATTCTTTATGAATCGCTTTAATTTGCTCATTCAAATAGTATTCACGTTGATTTTTTTCCATTTGCTCTTTAACACGAGTCCGAATCTTTTTTTCAGTTTCGAGCAAATCAACTTCACCTTCCATAAAAGCCATCAACGATTCTAAACGTTTGCCAATGTCGAACGTTTCTAAAAGCGATTGTTTATCTGCCACTTTTAAATTGATATGCGCTGCCATCGTATCCGCTAAACGGCTGGCATCATCAATTTCATTCAAGGCATTTGTCACTTCAGGCGGAATTTTATTATTGAGTTTAACGTAATTTTCAAACGAACTCAGCGCAGCATTTTCTAAAATTTGCTTTTCTTTTTTCGGCATTTTGTACGTTTCATTGACTGCCTCAATTCGCGCACATAAAAAACCGTTGTGTCGTTCATAACTACGAACAATGCAACGTTCCTCACCTTCCATTAACACTTTTACAGTGCCATCAGGAAGTTTTAGCATTTGCAACATATTCGCCAATGTGCCAACTTCGTACAAATCACTAATTTCAGGCGCATCAATTTCTGGCGTTTTTTGTGCGACAAGCAAAACTTGATTGTTGTCTTTAATCGCGTTATTAAGCGCGTCAATAGATTGGTCACGTCCGACAAAAAGCGGGATAACCATATCAGGATAAACCACTACGTCACGCAATGGAAGTACAGGAATAAGCGAAAATTCAGTCATATTGTTACCATGTGAATCGTTAAGAATGATTAAATTATGGGGCGAGCCTCAAAAAAAACAAGTTATTTACAATTTTTCGCTCACAAAAAAAGGGATGCTTTCTTAAGCATCCCTGTCGTTTTTAGCGCGTCGAAAATATGAACTTAATTTTCTGTGGCGGCTTTTTTAGTAGAAACTTTGCGTTCAGGTTTGTCGGTTTTCAAAACCATTTTAGGTTCTGTATTTCCTAAAATCACTTCTTTATCGACAATCACTTTCGCAACATTATCAGCAGACGGAATTTCATACATTGTATTCAACAACACATTTTCAACAATTGTTCGCAAACCGCGTGCGCCTGTTTTACGTTCCATTGCTTTTTGCGCGATTGTAACAAGCGATTCATCACTAAATTCTAATGCGGTGCCTTCCATTTCAAACAAATGCTGATATTGTTTTACTAACGCATTTTTAGGCTCAGTCAAAATTTGAACTAATGCCGCTTCGTCTAATTCTTCCAATGTTGCAACAACTGGCAAACGCCCCACCAATTCAGGAATTAAACCGTAACGAATCAAATCATCTGCTTCAACTTGAGCGAACCATTCGCCGACATTTTTACTGTCATCTTTCGTTTTAACTTCAGCAGAAAAACCAATTCCGCCTTTTTCAGAACGCGCTTGAATAACTTTATCTAAACCAGAAAACGCCCCGCCAACAATAAATAAAATGTTTTTAGTATTAACGTGAATAAAATCTTGATTCGGGTTTTTGCGTCCGCCTTGTGGCGAAACCGAGGCAACTGTGCCTTCAATCAATTTCAACAAGGCTTGTTGCACGCCCTCACCCGAAACATCACGGGTAATCGATGCGCTTTCTGAACGACGTGAAATTTTGTCGATTTCATCAATATAAACAATGGCAGATTCTGCTTTTTCAACATCGTAATCGCATTTTTGCAAAATCTTTTGAATGATATTGTCTACATCTTCACCGACATAACCCGCTTCAGTTAAAGTTGTCGCATCAGCAATAGCAAACGGAACATCTAACAATCGTGCTAGCGTTTCAGCTAATAACGTTTTCCCTGAACCTGTAGGACCGATTAACAAAATGTTACTTTTTGAAAGTTCAATATGATTTTTTTTGCCTTTAATACTTTTGTTACGAAGGCGTTTGTAATGGTTATAAACCGCAACAGCTAAGATTTTTTTAGCTTTTTCTTGACCAATAACATAGCCATCTAATTCACCTTTGATTTCTTTCGGTTTAGGTAAATCGCCTTCTTTAATCGTAGTGACTTCGCCTAATTCATCAATCAAAATGTCTTCGCACAACGCCACACATTCATCGCAAATATAAACCGATGGACCAGCAATCATTTTGCGAACTTCGACCTGCGTTTTTTGGCAAAACGAACAAATCGCCATGTCTTCTTCTTTGTCTCTGCTCATTTTGTCGCCAATTTATTTGTCAGTTTTCGCAGATGCTGCATTTCGATCCGTTAATACTGAATCAATCAATCCGTAAGTTACCGCATCGGTTGCACTTAAAAAATTATCGCGGTCAGTATCGGCTTGAATTTTTTTCATCGTTTGACCTGTGTGGTGCGATAAAATTTTGTTCAATTTTTCACGCACCAACAAAATTTCACGCGCATGAATATCAAAATCTGATGCTTGCCCCGAAAAACCGCCTAATGGCTGATGAATCATGACGCGAGAATTCGGCAAACAAAAACGTTTTCCTTCCGCGCCAGCTGTTAATAAAACTGCGCCCATACTCGCTGCTTGACCAATACACATTGTGCTGACGTCAGGTTTAATGAACTGCATCGTGTCATAAATTGACATTCCCGCTGTCACTGAACCACCTGGTGAATTTATATAAAGATGAATGTCTTTGTCAGGATTTTCTGATTCTAAAAACAACAACTGTGCTACGACAAGATTTGCCATGTAATCTTCAACTTGACCAACCAGAAAAATTACGCGCTCTTTTAACAAGCGTGAATAAATATCAAAAGCACGTTCACCACGAGCCGTTTGTTCAACAACCATTGGTACTAAACCGCCAGCTGCTTGAGTTGCCATCATTTGCGCGAGTTGTTGTGAATACATTTTTTAAATTCCGAGTTGGATTAAGCGTTCATAACAGCGTTAAAATCAACGCTTTCAGTTGTAATTGTCGCTTTTTCAAGCAACCATTCGGTAACCTGTTCTTCCATTGTCATTTGACGCACATCTTTCAATCTATTTTCATCTTTATAATACCATTCAATAACTTGCGATGGATTTTCATAGCTTTTAGCCATTTCTTCAACATGAGTACGCACTTTTTCGTCGTCTACTTTTAGCTCATTTTGATGAATAATTTCGCCAACAATTAAACCTAACGCAATGCGTTTTTTCGCTTCAGCTTCAAACGGTTCACGAGGTAAATTCAAAGCATTTAAATCAACTTTATTTTTCTTCGCCATTTCTTTGTATGGTTTTAAAAGTTCCTCAACCTCTTCGTCAATTAAAGCATTTGGTACCGTTAAATTGACTTTTTCATACAACGCATTCAATGTTGAGTTTTTTAAATTTGCTTTTAATTTATTTGTTAATTCGCGTGCCATATTTTCTTTAACATCGTTACGGAATCCATCAACTGTACCGCTTTCAGTTCCGTAGGTTTTAACAAATTCTTCATCAATTTCAGGTAAAACACCTGTTTCAACTTGTTTAACGTCAACTTCAAAATCAGCTGTTTTACTCGCTAATTTTTCATTTGGATAATCATTGGGAAAACTAAGCGTGAAATTTTTAGAGTCCCCTGCTTTTAAACCAATTAAGTTTTCTTCAAAACCTGGAATCATTTGGTTGTGACCTAATTCAAGTGCGTAATCTGTCACTTTATCATTGGTGATACTTTCACCTTCAACATTACCTAAGAAATCGAGTGTCACGCGGTCTTTTTCTTCTACAGCACGTTCGACAACTTCCCAGGTTTTACGTTGTTCGCGTAATTTGGTAATCATGTCATCAACATCATTTTCTTCAACGGTTGCTGTTTGTTGTGTAACAGCTAATTGATCTATACCTTCTAATGACACTTCTGGATAAACTTCAAAATTTGCAACATAGCTAAAACCTTCTACAACCTCAGTTAAATCAATTTGTGGATAACTTGCGGGATTGAGATTTTGCTCTTTCAATGCGTTAGCATAACTTGTTTGAATTAACTCTTGTGTTGCTTCATAGCGAATTTGTTCACCATACATTTTTTGGACAACGCTTGCTGGAACTTTACCGCGTCGAAAGCCGTCAATACGGGCTTCTTTCGCAATTTTTTTAAAGCGAGGTGCAATGATTTCTTGAACCGCCGACTCTGGCAAAGTCACGATCATTTTGCGACCTAATTCTGATGTTTGTTCAACAGAAATTTCCATTATTTTCCCCACAAGATGTTTGTTAGATTGAAGTTAGAGTTTTTTGCAAGCCGATTTAGCTTAGATTTGATTTTGAAATCGTTTTTTGATTTGAATAATTAGTGGTGCGAATGGAGAGACTCGAACTCTCACGGGGTGACCCACGGGAACCTAAATCCAGCGCGTATACCAATTTCGCCACATTCGCACATTTTATGAACTTAGAATTATAGCCGCAATGATGTTTTATCAACAAGTAATAATTTTGAAAATAAAAGCAAAATTCAAATATGTCATTTAAATTCATGCTAATTATCGTGGAACAAACTCACTGATTACTAATTCTATCACCCCATTTTTAACTAATGTTGAAATTTGTTTTTTACCGATTGGTTCGCCAGATTGTGCGATTGCATTGCCTGAATGCGAAATTCTCGCGCTAACTTGTATATTTTCAACAGATGAAATCGTCATTGCTGGCATCATCGCCATGCTGTCATCCAGTGTTACTTCAAGTGGTAAATCTTTTACCTGTTTTTTCACCACAGCAAGCGGCATTCTGCCACCTTGTGCAGGTTGCGCGTAAATAAAAACGGTATCATCAGGATTTGCTGTGGCTTTCAATTTGTCATCTAAAACAACAGAAATACGAAGACTTTTACCGCTATTCACCACTTTTGTTTCAGATTTTGATTCAGGTATGGCTTCAACTTTTTGCCCTAATGCTTCATGTGCTTGATCAATCAATTTTTGAACTTCTTTAAAATCTTCGTCTTCAGGCGTGTAATGCGTCTGTAATTTTTTCCAAAAACCAATCGCTTCGTTAAATTTCCCATTTTCAGCATTTGCTAAACCATAAAGCCATAACCCCATATCGTTATTCGCATCAATATCTAATGCTTTTGCGACTAATTCAACAGGTTCACCGAGTAACGAACCGCCGTTTTTCATTGCAATAACGTCCGCTAACTGCACCAATACATCGGGCTCTTCACCTTTCAATTCTCTTACTTTTTGCCATGCGTCAACAGCTTCAGGATAGCGTTTCATTGTTTTGTACGAACGCGCCAACATAATCCAGCCTTCGAAATCACTGGGATTCGTTTTCATTTTTTGTGCGAGTTTTTCAACCATTGCCTCAATGTCAGCAGCAGTGGGATTTTTCTTCATTTGGATTTGCGTAGCAATATCAGCATTAAATGCACGCAAATCGCCTTTGATGCTATAAATTGCCAAGGCTAATAATGGGATGAAAATACCTAATGGAATCGCAAGCCATCGTCCTTTTTTTTCATCCGCAATAAGCGTGTTAAATTGCTTCAAATCACGATGTAAATTTAACATCAATTCGTTTTTTAACAGTTCATATTGCGCTTGAGTGATGACATCATTTTCTAAATCAACTTCCAATACTCGCAATTTTTTTTGCGCTAATTCAATGTTAATTTCAGAATCATCACTCGACACAATTTTAGGTTTCATCCAAAGCGGAATCAGTAAAAAACATAACGCAATCGCAATGAATAATGCGACAAAAATACCGAATTGAATCATTTTTTATTACTCATTTTTATTTGTAAAAGTGCATTTAATTTTTCACGTTCACTAGCTGATAATTCAGGTTCTTTGTCTTTGTGACGTTTGAGTAAGGACCAGAAACCGATGCAACCTAATAAAATCGTTAACACAGGTGCGAGCCATAAAATCAATGTTTTGACGTTAAACGGTGGACGATACAATACAAAATCGCCATAACGCTCAGTCATATAATCAATGATTTGGGCGTTGCTTTCGCCAGCATTTAATTTTTCATAGACTTTTCGCCGTAAATCTTGCGCGAGTTCAGCATGTGAATCTGCGATATTTTGATTTTGACAAACCAAACACCTTAACTCTTCAGTCAAGTTTTGATAACGCAATTCGAGTTCAGGCGTTTTAAATTGATAAATTTCAATTTCAGCATAAACACTTTGGCTTAAAAAAAATAAGCATAATAATAATTTTTTCATTTGATATTTTTTGGAAGGTAAATTCTTCCTTTTTTAATGTTTTAACAAATCAATCAATGTTTTAAAATTTAGTTGATTAACAGACGTGGCAAGTTGTTGAGCTAAATCGTCATCAAAATTTTTTACTTGCTCAATTAAACTTAGGCAATTTTCAATATCTAAACTTATTGCCGCTTCTCTCAAGTTATTTACGAGTTCCAGTGGTAATTTTTTTAAAATATCATCATTTTCGGCTTTTTTCTCAACAGGAAGAAAATTTTCCGTATTTTCATAAATAAAACGAACGCCGAGATATTTTTCCATACAAGAAAAGATATCAGAATCACGATAAGGTTTATTCACAATGTCATCAACACCAACATCTAAAAATTCTTGGCGTTGTGCTAAAAAAACCGACGCTGTCACAGCAACAATTTTCACTTTGTCACCATTAGGTAAAGCACGGATTTGACGAGTTGCTTCGATGCCATCCATAACAGGCATTCTGCGATCCATCCAAATAAAATCAGGTTGTAATGTTAAAAATGCGTCAATGGCTTCTTGACCATTTTCCACTTCATAAACATCAAATCCGACTTGCGTTAATATGTTGCGTAACAACAACCGATTTTCTAACTGATCTTCAACGATTAAAACACGGTAGTTGGGCTGTCCTGCCGCTAATTCTAAAACTTTTACTTCGTTATGCGTAGATACTTGTGGCACATCAACAGATGAAATGCGCGTCACTGGCAAGGTAAAGGTAAAACACGATCCTTGATTTAACACACTGGTGACGCTGATATTTCCCCCCATTAACTCGATATATTCTTTTGTAATCGGCAGTCCCAATCCTGTTCCCTTTTGATCTGATTCGCTGCCAACTTGAATAAATTTGTCAAAAATCAGCGGTAAATCATCTTCAGCAATTCCAAGTCCTGTGTCTTCAATACGAAAAACTAAAAGACATTGATCACATACAGACAAATTTTCTGTTGTTAAATGAATCGTAACACTGCCTTTTTTGGAATACTTAATCGCATTACTGATAATGTTTAATAAAATTTGACGTAATTTAAATTCATCCGCGTGAATGTAATGCGGAAAATCTGAAGACGATTCAAGAAATAACACTAAATTTCTAATTTCAGCCCGTTCCCGCATCATTTCAATTGTGCTGTGAAGCAATTCATCCAAGTCAAAATTAGTATTTTCAATCACAACCCGTCCCGCTTCGATTTTTGCCATATCCAAAATATCGTTAATCAATTCCAATAAATGCTGTCCACTTTTGTTGATGATATTTAAATTTTCGCGTTGGACAATCGTTAATAATTTATCTTTTTGCATCAATTGCGAAAATCCTAATACCGCGTTCATCGGTGTTCGCAATTCATGACTCATATTCGCCAAAAAAACAGTTTTTGCGCGATTTGCCGCTTCAGCTTGATTTTTGATTTTTTCTAATTCTTCGCTCAATACTTGCAACGCATTATTCTTCTCTTCAAATGCTTGTGTGCGTTCATTTACCCGCAATTCGAGATTTTCATTTAATAAACGATAGTCATTTTTAGATTGCAAAATAGTTTGTTGACGTTCTTGAATGGCGTGATTCATTTCAATAACACCAACCGCTAACACACCAATTTCATCTGATTGAGTGACCTCTAAATTACCTGAATAATCACCGTGTGTAATGGCATCAATAGAAACAAGGATTTTTCTCAATGGCGTAATAACTAATGAATTCAAAATAATTCCCAGCGATGAAATAATCGCCAAACTTAAATAAACGAGTGAAAAAAGATGGTTTAACACTTCATCATGTAATTGTTTTTCTACAAACTCAGGGGTGATATAAACATGGACGCTACCAATTTTTTCATCATTGTGAAAAATATCATTTTGTCGTTCAATAAAATGCCCTTCGATATTTCTATCTACATCAATCATTTGCCATGACGCATTTCGCATTTTGCCACGAATTACAGAAGAGTCTTCATCAGTGATGGTGATGGCAAATGTTTGTGGTAGCAACATTTCAATCGTAATAATTTTTTTTTGCCATTCTTCATCAATTTCCCATAATGGAAAAACTAATCCGTCTGCTAATCGTTTAATTTGTCTGTCAGCGGCATCATTTAAATCGGCATAAAGTTGTTTTTGTATATTTCGATAATTATTCACTTCGTAAATACTTAATGCGCTAATCACAACACACAAAATTGAAAAAATGATTTTAGTTTTAATACTTCTCATTATGAAAGCGATGCCCTGTCATAAAAACGGGTAAAACGGCTCAATTCTTTAAACCAATTTGTAGGAAGTTCTTTTAAGTAATATCGCCGAGTAATTTCAGCATAACGCCCATTTTTTATGATTTTGGCTAATCCTTCACGATAACGTGCGGCAATGTTTTTTGCGTTGGGATAATTTTTATCTAACATGATGGCAATCGGTGAAATTGAAGACGGTAATTCAGTCTCCACAAAGTGGTCTAATTCATCTGGAAATAAGGCGGTAATTGTTTGCTTACCGACTAAATCAATTTCTAACACTAAATCTAAACGTCCGTGATGCAATTTTTTAAATAACGATTCGCGTGTAAAACTGGTTTCAATATGAATACCTAATTTTTCAAATGCGTCAGTGTCTGTAACCGTTCCCGATAACGCACCAAGTCGATAACCATTTAAATCTTTTAGTGTTTTAATTTCAGGAAGTTTAACAAGT
>CAIVBX010000109.1 GCA_903904275.1 uncultured Pseudomonadota bacterium | reverse complement strand
CGCAGAAGTGGGTGATTTTGCAGCAGCGGGTTACGCGAAAATGACTTCAATGAATACCTTGTCACAGGGTATTGCAAAATTTACAGCAGGAGAATTTGGCTATTATCGAGGTTTAATTGCGAATTTCAATAAAGTCGGCGATGGCAATTTATTGTATGGCGGTGAAATCAATGTTTATGACGGTGCGTGGTCTGTTCCTGAAAATGCACATAAATATAACGGGATGTTGCGTTATACCTTAAATCAAGAAAACTGGGGCGTAGCGGTTAATGTCAAAGGCTATTCAAACGCTTGGACAGCAACAAACCAACTTTCACAAACCGCAACTTTACGGTTCAATCAGTCCTACCGATGGTGGTAACACAAATCGTTACAGTTTATCGACCAATTTATGGAACAAAGGCGACAACTGGAAAAATGATGCCAATCTTTATGCCGTCTATTACGATTTAGATTTATATTCAAATTACACGGGCTTTGTTAGCGGTTCTCAAGGAGATCAAGTGCATCAATTTGAAAATCGCGTACAACTCGGCGGAAATGTAGAACACACTCGCAATCAAAAATTATTCGATTTCAATATGGATAACACAGTCGGTTTGAGTTTTCGATATGATGAAATTATGAATATGGGCGTGGACAACACCGAAAATAGAAACTATCTCAATACTATCAATCATAACAATATCAGTGAAACAACAGCGGGGATTTATTTCAAAAACGAAACCTTTTGGTTAGAAAAATTACGCACGGTAACAGGCTTGCGAGGTGACTTGATTCATAATGATGTGACACAAATTGCAAACGGCTTATCAAATAGCGATGCAATCGCGGCGGCAATCATCAGTGCTAAAAATTCAGGTAAATCTTCGGGCGCAATTATCAGCCCTAAATTTGGGATTGTGGTTGGTCCATGGTATGACACAGAGTATTTTTTTAATGCAGGTTCTGGTTATCACTCTAACGATGCCCGAGGAACTGTGCTTCACGCAAATACGGATGGTTCACCTGCTTCAAGTATTACACCACTCGCTAGAACTTATGGTGGTGAAGTAGGCGTTCGTAGCAATTTTATCCCACGCTTAAATACTACATTAGCATTATGGTGGTTACATTCTGCACAAGAATTGACGTTTTCAGGTGATGATGGATCGACAAATGTTAATGGCGCATCTCAGCGTTATGGGATTGAATTTACAAATTATTACAAAGTAAATGATTGGTGAACGTTAGATTTTGATTATGCAAAAACCGTGGCGCGTTATATTCAAAATCCCACTAGCAGTTGCACTAATTCAGCAGCTCCAACAGAAGATGTGGCGTGTACTAACAGTTATATTCCAAATTCTGTGGGTTCTGTTATTAGTGCGGGTATTCAAGTTGTTGCGCCAAATGGTCTGTATAGCACATTACGTTTGCGGCATTTCGGCGATTCGCCACTTGATTCAAACGGTACTTATTGGGCGGGGAATACCAACATTTTCAATTTAGGATTGGGTTATAAACAAAAAAGTTACAAACTCGATTTAAGTATTTTTAATTTACTTGGTACAACCGCAAGTGATATTGCTTATGCTTATACGACACAATATCCCGCAAATGGTACAGCAGAATATGGTGTTGTTAGACACCCTGTTGAACCTCGCATGATAAGAGGAACTATCACGGTTAATTTTTGATTTGGAATCAATCGATGATAATTTTTCACAACATCAACAGAACTTAATGGCTCAATTTTTCATTATTTAATTTAGGCATATATCTATCGAATAATGTCGTTTTCTTTTTTTTAAGAACCTCTTTAGCATATTTCATAGCGGTAAGTAATAAAAAGGAAGCGTCATGCTAAACAGCACCTACAACCCTCATCACTCTGTTAATCATTTAGAAAATAAAATCTCGCGTTTAGAACATTTACTATCAGTTGCACCGCTAACAATTTATACCCGGAATCCTTTTCATCCATTTTCGATTACATTTGTTTCAAATAGTGTCACAGAATTAACAGGATTTAATGCAGATAATTTTCTCGAATTACCTGCGTTATGGTTAGAAAATGTTCATCCCGAAGACCGTGAACATGTTTTAAATAATTTACACCGTGTTTTATTAGGTGAACCCATTATTTATAAATATCGTTTCAAAACTAAAAATGGCGAATGGAAATGGTTGCGTGACCGATTGAAATTGATTACTGATAAAAATACAGGTATTCCATTAGAAATTATCGGCGGTTGGACAGATATGTCTGAACTAATTCACGCAGAAAACGCACTACTTAAATCTCAAGAAAAAATTCAACATCTCGCGCATTACGATTCGCTTACTAATTTGCCAAATCGGGTGCTAATTAACGAACGCATTGAGCAAGCGATTCATTTCTCCAACCGTGAAAATTGGAATTTTTCGCTGTTATTTTTAGATTTAGATGATTTTAAAATCGTCAATGATTCACTTGGGCATCATTATGGTGATGCGCTATTGCGTCAAGTGGCGGCACGCTTAGAAGGAAGTTTGCGTGAAGTGGATACAGCAGGGCGTTTAGGTGGTGATGAATTTGTCGTTATTTTAAGTAATACCAACGGTGATGGCGCAGCAAATGTTGCACAAAAAATTCTTAACACGTTTCAAGAACCGTTCAACATCGATGGGCAGGTATTAGGAATTCAAACGAGTATAGGTATTAGCATTTATCCGCAAAATGGACGTGATAGCAACATTCTCACGCGCCACGCTGACATTGCGATGTATCACGCGAAAAGTGTCGGAAGAGGACAGTATTGCTTTTTTGATTTCAAAATGAACACGCAATTTGAACATCGTTTAGCGATGGAGCGGGATTTACGCGAAGCTATTGAAGAAAAACAATTTTTACTTTATTACCAGCCGCAAGTTGATTTAAAAAATAGAAAAATGATCGGTGTCGAAGCGTTATTGCGTTGGAAACATCCGCAGCGAGGCATGGTTTCACCTGTTGATTTTATTCCAATTTCTGAAGATTCGGGGCTTATCAACGCGATTGGTGAATGGGTTTTGCAACAAGCCTGTGAAGATATAAAAACGTGGGAAATTTTGGGTTTTTTAGAGTTTAAAGTTGCCGTGAATTTATCGTTGCGTCAATTGCAGTCAGGAAATTTATTTAACAAAATCAATGAAATTTTTAAGAAAACAGGTGTTGATGGCAACCGTTTAGAATTGGAATTAACCGAAAGCGTGATGATGGAAAATCACGCTGAAATGGTGAATTTCATGACGCAATGCAAAGATTTAGGTATTCATTTTTCGATTGATGATTTCGGTACAGGTTATTCGTCATTAAGTTATTTAACGAAATTACCGCTACTCGATAAATTAAAAATCGACCGCTCATTTATTCAAGATATTTCGCAAAACAGCGATGGGAATACGATTGTGAGCGCAATTATTAGCATGGCGAAAAGTTTACGCCTGAACGTGATAGCCGAAGGAGTGGAAACGCTCAACCAATTAAATTATTTAGATGAATGCCATTGCGATACTGTGCAAGGTTTTTACTTTAGTCGCCCAGTCAATTACGACACGTTAACGCAATTGTTACAGAACGAGTTTGTTTTTTCCGCGTAACAATGAAAAATTTAAAATCAAAAAACTTAAAACATAGGAAAATAAATGAAATACAAGTTAGTCAAGGCATTATCGACCGTCTTAATGTTATCGCCCATGGTCGCGCAAGCAACGAATGGTTATTTTGCACACGGTTATGGTGTGCGTAATAAATCGATGGGCGGCGTAGGTGCGGCATTGTCACAAGATGCAATTGCCGCCGCTGTGAATCCTGCGGGCATGGCATTTGTAGATAATCGGCTTGATTTGGAATTAGAAATGTTCAGCCCGCATCGTGAATACACGGTCAGCGGTACGCCAACGTTAGCACCTGGTGCATTTCCGTTAGAAAATGGAACACGCGAAAGTGGTGATGATTATTTTATTGTTCCAACTATCGGTTGGAATCATCGTTTAGATGATACGCAAACAGTTGGCATCACGGTTTATGGCAACGGTGGCATGAATACGACATATAGCAATTTTGCTAATTCGCTTTGTCCGCCAGGTGGAAGCGGAACATTTTGCGCGGGCAAAACAGGCATTGATTTAATGCAGGCGTTTATTGCACCCAGTTACGCGAAAAGTTTTTTTAATCAAAAGTTTTCGTTAGGGATTGCGCCAATTTTTGCGTTGCAATCATTTAAAGCAAAAGGCTTAAATTCGTTTGCGCCGTTTTCAAGTGATGGCGGAAATCTGTCAAATACAGGGCGTGATTATTCGTATGGTGCAGGCGTGCGAGTTGGCGCACAAGCTGAAGTTTTACCAAATGTAAAATTAGGTTTTTCGTATAAAAGCCGTATTTTCATGTCACCGTTTAGTTATTACCAAGGATTGTTTGCCCAGCAAGGTGATTTCGATATTCCAGAAAGTTTTAATGGTGGGATTGCATGGGAAGTAAATGACAGCCTCACGACGGCGTTTGATGTCGAACATATCAATTACAGTTCGGTTGAATCTGTTGGAAATCCCATGTTACCCAATTTACAAAAAGCAAAATTAGGTGGAAATAATGCCGCAGGATTTGGTTGGCAAGACATGACCATTTATAAATTCGGTGTGCAATGGAAACAAAATCAAGATTGGACGTGGCGCGGCGGTTTTAGTTATGGGAAACAACCGATTCAAAGTTCCGAAACGTTATTTAACATTCTCGCACCAGGTGTTCAGGAATGGCATATCACAGCGGGTTTTAGCCATGAATTAACGAAAAAAGATGAATTGAGTTTAGGTTTGATGTATTCGCCGACAAAAACTGTTTCAGGTGCAAATCCATTAAGTCCAACTCAATCGATTGATTTACAAATGTATCAGGTTTCAGTTCAAGCAGCTTGGTCACATCGTTTTTAAAAAACTCATGATTATAAAAACTAAAAAAGATATTCCTAGCAGCCAAATCACGCCGATTGAAATGTTTAACGCACGGCGTAATTTTATAAAAATGTTAGGAGTGACATATTCGCTGACCACAGTTTGTTATGGTCTTTGATTGTGAAAGATGTTCTCGAAAGTCGTTATATTTGGTTAGGTATTATTTCTTATATTTTGTTGTTTTTACTTGGTGTTACGTCATCAAAATGGGCAATGAAAAAATTAGGCAAGAATTGAAAAAAGTTACATCGGTGTGTTTATTTTTCAGTTATTGCCGCAATGATTCACTATTTTTGGCAACTCAAAACAAATTTAGCCGAACTTGTGTTTTACTCGATTCTTATTGTGATGTTGCTGAGTTTTCGTTTTGTTTCATGGTTTAAAGCTCGTCATGAATAAACGAT
>CAIVBX010000108.1 GCA_903904275.1 uncultured Pseudomonadota bacterium | reverse complement strand
CACCGCTATCGAATGGTTATAAATTCATTGCGCCACAATTCGTACAAACGGGTGTATTCAATTTTTTCAATAATTTGAAAGGCGTAAATGTCGTTTTAAATGACGTTTTGCAAGCCAAATTTTCACAAAGTGCCTCTGATTTAGGACGTTTCGCATTGAATACAACGGCTGGGATTGGTGGTTTTGTTGATGTTGCCAAACAAGTTGGACTTGAACAAAACGATGAAGATTTTGACCAAACATTAGCTATTTGGGGGGTGCCTGAAGGGTCATATTTAGTTTTACCGCTAGTTGGTCCAATGACGATGCGTGGCGCACCTGCCTCGGCTTTTGACGCAGCCGCAAATCCTGCGAGTTATGCCAGTTTTGGAACATATTACGCCAGCGCACCTGTTCAATTTATGTCTGCATTAAACGCGCGAGCAAATGCTGAAGGTGCATTAAAATTTATCAATGAAGCGGCGTTAGACAAATATGTTTTCACTCGTGAATCATTTTTACAATGGCGCAAAAGTTTAGAAAATGACGGCAAAGTCAGCGCAATTATGGATGATGATTTAACCAGCGATAACAAAATTTCTACGAAAAAATGGCGCAATCCATTTGAAACCACATCACAATCGTTTGGCAGCACAGCACAAAAATTTGACCTCGCTACAAAAAATTACGAGCAAGCAGCTCAAAAAATCACTCAATTCAAATCTTCACGCTAATTTGTGAATCATCATTTAATAACCCTGCTAAAAATTATTCTTTTGTGGGGTTTCCTTATCGCGGCAAATCTTTTTATTCGCCCGTTAATGCCAATCGACGAAACCCGCTACGTTAGCGTTGCGTGGGAAATGTGGAGCAGCAGCGATTTTTTAGTCCCGCATCTAAATGGCGAAACTTACAGTCATAAACCACCTTTATTATTCTGGTTGATGTCGTTAAGTTGGTGGATTTTCGGGGTAAATGATTGGACACCGCGCATTATTTCACCGTTATTTGCGTTAGGTTCAATTCTGTTATCGCGTCTAGTTGCGCGTGAATTGTGGCGCGAACGTCCTCAAATTTCAGAAATCACGCCGTTCATTTTACTCGGCACATCGATTTGGTTGATTTACAGCACGCTGACTATGTTCGATATGTTGTTGGCGTTTTTTGTGTTGTTAGCCATTTTCAGTATTTTAAAATTATCGAAATCTAATGCGTGGCATAACGTTTTGTTATTCGGTTTTGCAATCGGTGGCGGTGTTTTCAGCAAAGGACCTGTCGTGTTGTTGCAAATTTTACCTGTTGCGTTGCTTGCACCGTGGTGGATTCAAAAAAATAGCGTTCATTTTCGCTGGCGTGAATGGTATTTGAAAGTAGTTTCTGCTGTTTTTATTGGCGCGAGTTTGGCGTTGATATGGGCAATTCCAGCAGGCATTTCTGGTGGTGAAGCCTATCGAAACGCAATTTTTTTGGGACAAACTAGCGGGCGATTAGTTGAATCGTTTGCTCACAAATTGCCGTGGTACTGGTATTTAGAACGGTTGCCATTATTTTTATTACCTTGGTTATTTTTCAAACCACTTTGGCAAGGTGTATTCAAATTAAATTTAAATGATTGCGGGATTCGGTTTTGTGTTGCATGGCTTTTGCCCGTTTTAATAATGTTTTCCTTGGTTAGCGGTAAACGAATTCATTATTTATTGCCGTTAATGCCTGCCTTTGCTTTATGTTTAGCGCGTGCCGCAGATGAAATTAAAGATATTCGCGCGTGGCAAAAAGCCTATTGTTCTGTTTTTGTGTTGTTCTTATTTTTAGTCCTCGTTGCAAT
>CAIVBX010000107.1 GCA_903904275.1 uncultured Pseudomonadota bacterium | reverse complement strand
TTGACGAACAAAATGATAATCCCCGCAATCGCATCACCTCGCACGAATTTACTCGCACCATCCATTGAACCGTAAAAATCCGCTTCCATGGCAACTTCGGCGCGTCTAGCGCGGGCTTCGTCTTGCGTAATTAACCCCGCATTTAAATCAGCATCAACCGCCATTTGCTTACCTGGCATTGCGTCTAACGTAAAACGTGCGCCCACTTCTGCGACACGCCCTGCGCCTTTTGTTACAACCATAAAATTGATAATAATTAAGATGGTGAAAACCACTAAACCGACCGCAAAGTTTCCACCAATAACAAATTCGCCAAAAGCTTCAATCACTTTTCCCGCAGCATCTCCGCCATTATGACCTTCTAATAAAACCACGCGCGTTGAGGCAACGTTCAAAGCAAGTCGCAATAAAGTCGCCAATAAAATGACGGTTGGAAATGAGCCAAAATCTAACGGTTTGAGTGTATAAACGACCACCAATAAAATAATTAGCGAAAATGCGATGTTGAAGGTGAAGAAAATATCGAGCAAAAACGCAGGTAACGGCAAAATCACCATCGATAAAATTATCATGATGACAACGGGCGCACCCAGTTCAGCCTTGCCTATTAAAGCTGCAATGCTCTTGAGTTTGGTTAAATCCACGATTGGTTACTCCTGTTTAAATTCGGGCGGCACTTTGATGTTTTGAGGTGGCACAGGTTTAGGCGTGTGATTTTTTACGGCTTCTTTAAGCTGAAAAATGTACGCCAAAACTTGGGCAACTGAGACATACAGCCCTTGTGGAATTTCATTATCTATTTCTGTGGAGTAATACAAAGCGCGTGCCAACGGCGGGGCGGCAACTAAAGGCACATTGTTTTCAAGTGCGATATTCCGAATATGCGCTGCCATTAAATCAATCCCTTTCGCCAGCATAATTGGTGCAGAACCTGAGGTTTCATCATATTTCAAGGCAATCGCGTAATGGCTTGGGTTGGTGATAATCACGTCAGCTTTTGGCACTTCTTGCATCATGCGATTTTGCGCCATTTCCATTTGTGTTCGACGAATGCGATGTTTAATTTCAGGACTACCTTCAGATTCTTTTTGTTCATCTTTAATTTCTTGCAATGACATTTTTAAGTCTTTGCTATGTTTATGTAATTGATAAGGCACATCAATCGCGGCAATGGCAATTAACGCAGCACTTAAAATTAAGAAACTGTGAGCAATTAAAGTCAGGGCGTGAACAACAGCTTGTTCCAATGGTTCTGCGCTTAACCCTAATAATTCTGCAAAAATTGAATTAAATAACAGCCAACCAACTAAACCAACGAGCGAAATTTTCAACATCGCTTTGCCGAGTTCGACTAAACCATTGATTGAAAAAAGTTTTGGCAAGCCTTTAATTGGATCTAGCTTGTCGAATTTAGGTGATATTGAGTCCATACTAAAAATCCAACCGCCTAAGGAAAGTGGCGCAGCAATCGCGGCAACTGTCAAAATCGCCATCATTGGTGCGATAAGTAATACACCATCAAGTATGGCTTGTTTGAAAAAAACTAATGGCGTTTGTGTTTCAAAAATGATGTCGCGTGAAACATGAAAATCGTTTTGCATCATCGCAATTAACCCTGAACCAACACGCCCACCTTGTGACATCAGCAACCACGCGCTCACAATCAACATCACAAATGTATTCAGTTCGCGTGACCGCGCAATTTGACCTTTCTTTTTCGCGTCGTCTAAACGCTTCTGGGTAGGTTCTTCGTTTTTTTCTTGTCCTGAATCTTCAGCCATGTTTTAGGTTAATCTTAGTAATTGTTTAAGTAAATCAAACGCATCATTAAACATATTAGGCAACAATTCCAAAATATCAGGCAATGTTGCCCACATCAATAAAATGCCGAGCATCAACGTAATTGGAAAACCGACAGAGAAAATTTGCAGTTGTGGCGCGGATTTAGAGGCAACACCAAACACCACGTTCACTAATAACAAACTAATAATGACAGGCATTGAAAGCAATAAACCATCTGAAAAAATTCGACTGCTCCATGAAAGAATCGACCAAACATCGTTTAAGTCAAAAATCTGACCAATTGGCAACGAAATAAAACTATCAACCAATAATTTAATTAGTAGCAAATGCCCGTCTAAACTTAAAAATAGCAACGTCGCAGAAATCATATAAAGTTGCGAAATAACAGGAACTTGCTGTCCATTTTGCGGGTCAACCATCGATGCAAAACCCAATCCCATGCCGTAGGCAATACCTTGTCCCGCAAAAATTATCGCGGCAAAAACCATCTGCAAAATAAACCCAGTCGTCAAACCAATGGCAACTTGCTGAATACCAATCATAAATCCTGCATAATTCATCATTTCGATTTGAGGTAATGGTGGTAATAATGGCATGATAAGAAAACTAATTACGCCTGAAAGAATTACGCGAATTCGTGCTGGCATAGCGTGAACACTCAAAACAGGCATCGATACAAACATTGCGCTAATTCGCATTAGCGGAAATGTGAGCATTGCCATTGTGTTAAGAAGTTGTGCTTCGGTGAAATTCATGAAGTTAGGTTTTTTATTCGATTATGAAAAAGTCTATGCTAAAACAATGCCATCTCTCAATTTCAATTAACGGGGTAACTCATTTCTGATATTTTTCCGCTTTTTTCGTTTGTAATGTATTGAGGTTGTGTGTTCATTTTTTCACCTTCAATTTTTTAGGTTTTGACATGAATTCTTAATTCATTGGCATTTCAGGAATCGCAACGCCAGATTCACAAAGTATTTTTTCTATTTCCGTGAATACGATTTCACGTCTGTTTTTTAGAATTTTATTTTGTTCAACGCATATGCAATGCAATGCGTAATCTTCTCCATCAAAACATACACCCAAATCATCTATTTTTTTAAAATTAGCAATGCTTTCGTCATTACGCACAATTTTGTTTTTGTCTTCTTGCCAAATAGCCATCAACGCAGATAACTTGACGTTGTTTTCTTGAGCTTTGGCACTTTTTTCAAATTCTTCTCTATTTTTTTTGCAGTTCTTCTCTTTGTAGTTCTAATTCTTCTCGTTGCATAAGAATCGCGACAATCATTCCAACTGAAGATAAGCCAGAAAAAAGACAGGTTAAAATTCCAAAACTGTCGCCAAATTGCCCTGAATTTGCCAAAGTTGCATTCTGCAAATACATTGCATAAGTAACTACTGAAATAAAAACAACAAATGCTCCAATTCCACCAATTTTCAAAATACTTATTTTCGCGTCATTTTTCATTTTTTTACCTTCTCAATTTTCACCAACGACAAATTTAAGAAAGTGTCTATATTGATTGTATTCATGATATTTATTCACTTTTTAGCTGGTACATTTTCACAAACGATAATCTGTCGCCATTGAATAAATAATTGACGTTCACAAAGTACATACTGGGTAAATGACTTTCAAAAATAAATTCTTTTTCAAGTAATTCCGTAATACCGCGATGCAGCGTCCGTTCACTGATTGGTAATTCATTTTGATTAACGTTATTGAAATGCAAACAAACCATATCGCTACCAATTTTTTTTTGCATTTCGCAATAAAGTAATTCAAAAACTTTCGTTCCAGCCGCTGTTAAGCCTTGCAAGGCTTTTACACCTTGAATATACAGTTTAATAAATTGTGTTTTATCGACAGTCATGTAATCGTAAAACTGGGCTTCGGCTAAAACCTCACCATTCGTTGACGTGATGTAAGCTAATTCTTTATCGCTTCGATTGCTTATACGTCGCTTACCTATTTTTGAACCATAACGAGCTTCGTAAATACTCGGATTTTCTGAATAGATTTTAAATCCGCGTCGTGATTTTTTTTCAGTCATGATGACAATTTCCATTAAATTTTTGGCAGTTTAATTGTAATACAGCTGCATTTAAATTGCCAAAATTAGAAACTATATTGGCAGATAAAATGACTAAATTTGTCACTTAACCTGCTTAATGTTGTCAGTTACTGTTCAACAACGATGCGGTTTAGAGAAAATTGCTTTCTTAAGTCTTATTAAGTCGGTTTTTAGGTGAATTTCATGAAATTGTTAAATGATGGCAATAGAGAATTGCATTAAGCTATCATTTCAAAAATTAAAAAACGAAACGGGAATTGATTTATGAAAAAAATGATTTTTGTAGTAATAACGTTATTTTCAAGTTGGGCAAACGCGGCGACCATTTGTACAAATGGGGATTTACAAGGTAAATGGTCTGTAGCCTATATTATTCAAAGTCCTGCTGGCGTGGGTGAATGTACGCTGACGTTTGATAATAATTTAAAACCGTCAGGAAGTTGTCACAATCCGATTGAAGATATAGATATGGAAGTCGTTGATGGCAAAGTCACGATAACAAAAATTTGTGTTGTCAGTGGGATGATTTATTCGACAGATGGACAAACTATCCTATTGAATACCAAAGCAAATCCTAAAGCTAAAACGCTTGCAGGGACATTGCAATTAAAAGCACCTAAGAAAAAAACGCTCAAAGCAACAACGGCATTCACAAAAACGGGTGAATTATCTTGTTCGGTTGTGGAATGAAAATTATGATGAAAACCGCCTGTTTATTGGCGGTTTGATTTTGACGTTTAGCCAATTAGCGACGGAATATCTCGAATTAAATCTTTAAAATAATCTAAAAACATCTGCAACATAGCGTGTCCTGCCAATAACAACACGCCACCAATCACGATAACTTTCGGTACAAACGTCAGCGTAGATTCGTTGATTTGCGTTGCTGCTTGAAACATAGCCACAATCAAACCCACAATTAGCGCAGGCATTAAAATCGGCACAGCCATTTTAATGGCGATAATCATCGCATCTTGTCCAACGGTGTAAATCACTTCGGGAGTCATAAGTTTGATACTCTTTTAAGTGCCAACAAAAAAACTCGCCGCGAGCATTTCCATAATTAACGCCCAACCGTCAGCAAGCACAAACAACATAATTTTAAATGGCAACGAAATGACCATCGGCGACAACATCATCATACCCATCGACATCAATACACTGGCAACGACTAAATCGATAATCAAAAAAGGTAAAAAAATCAAAAAGCCAATTTGAAACGCAGTTTTAATTTCGCTAGTCACATAAGCTGGTAAAAGTAACGAAAATGGAATTTCTTCGGCATTCGCATTTTCTAATTCGGCTTTACCTGAAATTCGCACAAACATTTCTAAATCGCTTTCGCGCGTTTGTTTCAGCATAAATTGACGAAAGGGAATCGAGGCTTTTTCAATGGCTTGCATCGCATCAATTTTTTCTTCCATGTATGGCTGAACGGCTTCAATGTTCACTTTATCAAAAACGGGCATCATGATAAAAATCGTCAAAAACAACGATAAACCCAGTAAAACCTGGTTACTTGGTACTTGTCCCGTACCTAACGCTTGGCGCAATAAACTGAACACAATCATAATTCGCGTGAATGCCGTCATCGTCAGTAACATAGCAGGTAATAACGTCATTAACGTCATTAAAACTAAAATTTGCAATGTGACGCTGTAAGTTTGTACACCTTTTGCGTTGCCTGTGACGGTCAACGCTTCAATTCCCGCTGGCATTGCAAACGCCACGCCTGTTAAACACAAGGCGGAAAGGGTGAGCAAAATCAAAATTATGTTGCGCTTACGCATCCATTTTTCCTTTCATGACTTGTTTCAATTTGTGAGCAAAACTGTTTTCAGTGGGTTCGATAGTCAGTTTATTCAAACAATCGTCACCTTCTAAAACATGCAGCATGTCAATGCGGCTTGGTGTTACGCCTAAAATTAACTGCTTTTTTCCAGCTTGAACTAAGACAATGCGTTCGCGCATTCCCAACGATAATCCGCCCACAATTTGTAAGCGTTCACCTTGGGATAATTGCTGACGTTGTAGTTGTTTAATTGCCCAAACACACACGCCAAAAATTGCCAAGACAACTAATAATCCCACGCCCCAGCCTAATAAATCTGCGCTGGAAATAATTGAATTTTGTCGCATTATGCCAAACGTTTGACACGCTCTGACGGACTAATCACGTCCGTTAAGCGAATACCAAATTTATCGTTAATTACAACAACTTCGCCGTGTGCAATCAACATTCCATTGACTAAAACATCTAATGCTTCGCCGGCAAAACGTTCTAATTCCACAACTGATCCTTGATTTAATTGCAACAAGTTACGAATGCTGATGTTAGTGCGCCCAATTTCCATAGAAATGACAACAGGCACATCTAAAATCACATCTAAATTCACTTCTTCATTTGCTAATTCATGTTCGCCTTCGTGGTCTTCAAACTCTTTGAAAGCTACGGTTTCAATATCTTCACTCATATTTTTTCTCGCTTAATCTAAAATTTTAATTAGTAATACGGTCTGTAATTTGAACCGCGTAATTACCATCTGAAACGCCAACTGTGCCTGTAAAAATAGGGACATGAGCTGCATCTAACGACACAAAATCAGGCATATCAATAGGAATTACGTCGCCTTTTTTCAAACTTAACACGCTGCGAATCGACATATTTTTTTCGACTAAAATACTATTCACAGGTACGCCAACGCGCATAACCTCTCGATAAAGCGAGTCGTACCAATTTTCGTCCACTTCGTCATTATTGCTATTGATTACATCAAGCAAATCACGAATTGGTTCAAGCATCGCGTAAGGCAACGCAATATGGACATCTCCACCACCACCTTCTAAATCAACATGAATCGTCGAAACCACAATCAATTCATTCGGTTCAATAATGTTTGCAAAACGTGGATTGATTTCAGAACTCAGGTATTCAAAATCCAAATTCATGACGGGTTTCCATGCTTCTTTTTGGTCTTTGAAAATCAATTCAACAATCAACAAGACAATTCGCATTTCAGTCATGGTGAATTCTTTGCCTTCTGATGGTGCATTTTCAAAAAATCCTCCGCCACCAAAAAAGTTATCCACTGCCGTAAAAATTAAACTCGGTTCCATCACAATCAATGCTTTACCGCGCAACGGATTGACACGGAACACGCTTAAACTGGTTGGAACAAGAAGACTTTGTGTAAATTCAGAAAACTTTTTAATTTGAATTCCTGAAATGTAAATCTCTGCCGAACGTCGAATAAATTGAAATAGTGAAACTCGAAACAACCGCGCAAAACGCTCGTTAATCATTTCAAGCGTCGGCATTCTGCCACGAACAATTCGTTCTTGATGTGCCAAATCATAGCTTTTAACAACACCACGTACTGTCAATTCCTCAACGACTTCTTCAGAATAGACGCTTGAATCTTCATCATCTTCAGCAGCAAAGTCATCACCACCGCCACCCATGCCATTCAATAAGGCATCAATTTCTGCTTGTGAAAGTAAGTCGCTCATAGTGTTATTGCATAATAAATGAAGTGAAATAAACTTCTTTGATTTCGGCTTCGGGTGACATTTTTTCTAGCATCTCCGTCACGTCATCAAAAACGGCATTCCGCAAGGCAACTTTACCTTCATGCGTTTTTAAATCATCTGTATTTTGTGCGCTGAGTAACATCAACAAATTATTTAGTAACATCGGTTCATTTTTTTTCAACACAGCAATGGTTTCTTGATCACCTGATGAAAATGCTAACGTTACTTTAACTAAACGAACAGACGAACCTTGTGGGAAATTCACAATTAAAGGTTTTTCTAATTCATGATAAAAAGTCGTAATAACAGGCAAAGGTGGTTCGGCACATGCTTCTTCAATTTTGTGTGCGTTTTGTTTCACCATAAAAAAGTACATCCCACCTGCCCCTGTGGCTAAAGACAAAATGACTGCAAGTATCAAAATAATGAGAGGTTTTTTGGACGGTTTTGCCGCCACACTTTCTTGTTCCGTTTGAGCCATATCGACAACCTATACGTTTAATTTTACTTAACTTAGACAGCAAAAAATGCTGGCGATTATACTTATAAATTCAATAACGCTTGATGCCGTTATTGTTGTTACGTTTTGAAATGCAGTAATTATGCCAAAAATTCACCGTAATCCTTAATGGTTTAATTGCAAGCAACATCAATTCCATAATTCATGTAATAATAATGGCAACGTAAATTTAGCCCTTTTCTATGAAACTCCACGACGACAAGCTATGTGAATTAGGTCTTGCGGTTATTCAAACCGAAGCCAAAGCCATTGTAGATTTAGCAAAACGCATTGATGCCAATTTTGTGGCGGCGTGCAAACTGTTGTTTGTGTGTAAAGGTCGAATTGTTGTCACAGGTGTGGGGAAATCAGGGCATATCAGTGGAAAAATTGCCGCAACATTAGCAAGTACAGGAACACCTGCTTTTTTTGTCCATTCAGGCGAAGCGAGTCATGGTGATTTAGGCATGATTACCGCACAAGATGTGGTTTTGGCGTTATCAAATTCGGGTGAAACGGCTGAAATTTTAGCAATTTTACCTTTGATAAAACGGCTAAACATTCCGCTAATTGCGTTGACAGGAAATTTAGAATCGACGCTCGCTAAATTTGCTACGATTCATTTAGATGTCAGCGTTGAACAAGAAGCCTGTCCGCTTGGTTTAGCTCCAACTTCCAGCACAACAGCGGCGTTAGTGATGGGCGATGCTTTGGCGGTTTCGTTGCTTGAAGCGCGTGGTTTTACACGAGATGATTTTGCTTTTTCTCATCCTGGTGGACAGTTAGGACGACGTTTATTATTGCGAGTAAGCGATATTATGCACACCGATTTAGCTATTCCAAAAGTTAGCCAAAATACGCTTGTTAGTGGTGCAATTTTGGAAATGACATCGAAAAAATTAGGTATGACGGCTATTGTTAATGCTGAAAATGAATTACTTGGTGTTTTTACAGACGGCGATTTACGGCGTTTATTAGGACATAATTTGAGTTTGCCGAATTGCGAAATTAACGAAGTCATGACAAAAAATAGCAAAGTGATACACGCTGATTGTTTAGCGGCAGAAGCAATGCAAATTATGCAAAAAAACAAAATTAGTGCTTTGTGCGTGGTGGATGACCAGCAAAAAGTGTGTGGCGCGTTAAATATGCACGATTTGATTCGTGCGGGGATAGTGTGATGATACCAGTTCGAGTAATGGAACAAGCTCGCCAAGTGCGACTTTTAATTTTAGATGTTGACGGCGTGTTGACCGATGGAAAATTGTTTTTTGACCATTTAGGAAATGAATTTAAAGCGTTTCATGCGCGTGATGGTCACGGCATTAAAATGTTGCAACAAACAGGTGTTGAAATTGCCGTCATTTCTGGGCGTGAATCATTCATCGTCACAAAACGAATGGAAGAATTAGACGTTTCGTTAGTTTATCAAAATCAAAAAGATAAACGCGCCGCTTTTGCAGATTTGCTTCAAAAATTAGATTTAACATCTGAACAAGTTGCCTACGTTGGTGATGATGTCGTGGATTTACCGATTATGACGCAAGTCGGTTTAGCGATTGCCGTTGCCGATGCGAATGAAGCTGTAACAGCGTGTGCAGATTGGTCTACAACGCTCGGTGGCGGACTTGGCGCGGTGCGGGAAGTGTGCGATATGATTATGCAATCACAAGATAATTTTGAAGCAATTTTGGCGGATTATTTGCAATGATTGCAAAACATAACGCTTTTTATGGTTATGTGATTGCCCTCGCAATCGTGAGTAGTTTATTCGCAAAGTGGCTGATAAATGAAGAAGTTGAACATCGTGAAGCCGCGCCACATAGCGCAGATTTTTTCAGCGTGGGTTATAAAAAATGGCAAATGAATGAAAACGGTGATTTAGGTTCGCATTTAACTGCCAATAAAATGGCACATTTCAGCGATGACGGGACGACAGAATTAGAAAATCCGTTGATGTTTTTTTATAACGTGCCAAATCCTGCGTGGCAGATTCAAGCCGAATCGGGAAAATTAGAAAAAGGCGGTGAAACGCTTTGGTTAAACGGTAAAGTCGAAATTGAACGCGCGACAAGTTCACAAGGACGTGAGTTGATTATTCACACAGCGAATTTACAAGTATTACCCAAAACCAATTTTGCCCAAACGAGCGAATTGACAGAATTAAAAAGCGGCAACAATATCACCACAGGTTTAGGCATGAAGGCGACGTTTAGTGCGCCTGTTCATTTGGAATTATTAGCAAACGTACATGGCAACTATGACAAAAAATAAACAACTTTGGCTATTCGCCGCCTTGTTTCACAGCGTAAATTCATTCGCATTAGAAAGTGATGCAAAACAACCGATTACGATTGACTCAAATGGTGCAACGTATGACGAACGCGCCGAACTTAGCACTTACACAGGAAATGTCGTTGCAACACAAGGCAGTATTCGTGTGAATTCAGATAGATTAGATGTGCATTTCAAAGGTGGTGAAGCGGAAAAATTAGTTTTTTCAGGCAAATCTGCACATTTCAAACAAACGCCAAGTGCGGGTGCAAAAGACATTACAGGTCAGGCTTCAACAGGTGAATTTTATCCAAAACGGAATTTGTTAGTTTTAATTGGCAACGCAACCGTTTTACAAGGTAATGGCACTTATTCGAGTGATTACATCGAATACGATATTAAAACGTCGCTCGTCAAAGCGGGTGATAAAAGCGCGTCAACCGATAACAACAAACAGCGTGTTCACGTTGTTATTCAGCCTAAACAATAACGATGATTCTCGCGGCAAAAAATTTACACAAAGGTTATAACAAACGTGACGTTGTTCAAGGCGTTTCGCTGCAAGTCAAAACGGGCGAAGTAGTCGGCTTACTTGGTCCAAATGGGGCAGGAAAAACCACCAGTTTTTATATGCTTGTCGGTTTAATCAAAGTAGATGCTGGCGAAATCACACTTGACGGTAAATCTATTACCGATATGCCGATGCACATTCGTGCCAAAAATGGCATTGGCTATTTACCGCAAGAACCGTCAGTTTTTCGTAAATTAAGCGTTTCGGATAATTTACGCGCCGTTTTAGAATTGCGAAATGACTTAACAATCGGACAGCGTGAATTGCAAATTATCGATTTAATGGACGAATTTAGCATCACACATTTAAAAAATCAGTTAGCATTAAGTTTGTCAGGTGGCGAACGTCGTCGTGTTGAAATTGCTCGTGCCCTCGCTTCAAATCCAAAATTTATTTTGCTTGATGAGCCGTTTGCAGGTGTTGACCCAATTTCGGTTGAAGACATCAAAAAAATTATTCAGCATTTAACACAACGCGGAATCGGCATTTTAATTACCGAACACAATGTCCGTGAAACTCTCGACATTTGTCATCGTGCTTATATTTTGAGCGACGGTCAGGTTATCGCAGAAGGAAATGCACAAGAAATTGTTGCCAATGAACAAGTTCGCCAAGTTTATTTAGGTGAAAATTTTAGTCTGTAAATTTAAACAACGTTATCAAATCACAGGTTTATCGCTTATGAAACAATCTTTACATTTACGGATGAGTCATCAATTGTCTATGACACCGCAATTGCAACAAGCTATCAAATTGTTGCAAATGTCCACGTTAGATTTACAGCAAGAAATTCAACAAGCGTTAGAGTCGAATATCATGTTGGAAGTCGAAGACAATGAATTTGGAGTATTTTCACTCGATGTGCCATTACACGATAAAAAAAGTGATAACGTTGATTTGATGCAAGGCAGTGAAGGTTCGCAAACGGATATTCCTGACGATTTACCCATTGATTCATCTTGGGATGATATTTATGAATCTGAACCTGAATCGGTTGCACCTGAATTCGATTTTGGTTCAATTCAAGAAATGGCAAGTTTTGAAACGGAATTTGAAAGCCAGCGCACGAGTACATTAAGTCTCCAAGCACATTTATTAGACCAATTAGATTTAGTATCTTTTTCAGAGCGTGATTTTGCGATTGCAATTGCAATTATTGATTCGATAAATACAGAAGGTTATATCACAACGAGTGTGACTGAAATTTATGGTGGATTGCAAGAACAAATCCCCGATTTAGATGTTGATGAAGTGAATGCAGTTTTGCATCGAATTCAACATTTTGATCCAGCGGGTGTTGGAGCGAGTGATTTAAGTGATTGTCTACGTTTGCAATTACAACAATTACCTGATGCAACACCGCATAAGTATGAAGCATTGCTTTTGGTAACGCGCTATTTAGACTTGTTAGCAACACATGATCAAGCAAAATTGGTTCGAAAATTAGCTGTTTCTGAAGAAGAATTAAATGAAATTGTGATGTTAATTCGGACATTCGATCCGAAACCTGGTGAAAAAGTTCAAAGTACGTTGTCAGAATATGTTGTGCCAGATGTTTATGTGCGAAAAATAAACGATCGATGGTGCGTTGATTTAAATCCCGAAGTTGCGCCAAAATTGCGTGTGAATGAAATGTACGCAGGTTTAATCAAAAAATCGGATTCGAGCAAAGATAACACGATTATGAAAGAACATTTGCAAGAAGCAAAATGGTTTATCAAAAGTTTGCATAGTCGAAACGACACATTATTAAGAGTTGCGCGTTGCATCGTTGAAAAACAAACGGCTTTTTTAGAACACGGTTCGATTGCCATGAAATCAATGGTTTTGCGCGACGTTGCTGAAGAGTTAGAATTGCACGAATCGACGATTTCTCGCGTTACCACGCAAAAATATATGCACACGCCAAACGGGATTGTGGAATTTAAATACTTTTTCTCCAGTCACGTTTCAACTGATGGTGGCGGCGAATGTTCGTCAACAGCGATTCGCGCGTTAATTAAAGAGTTAATCAGTAATGAAAATGCAACAAAACCGCTCAGTGATAGTAAAATAGCGGAGTTTTTAAAAGCAAAGGGCATCAATGTTGCTCGAAGAACAGTGGCTAAATATCGTGAAGCGATGTTTATTTCCTCGTCCAGTCAACGCAAGCGTTTGTTATAAAACGCACGTTGTTTTTCCCTCCTTCATTTTTTACAAGGAATTTTATTTATGCAAGTCATTATTAGTGGTCATCATTTAGAAATCACCGACGCTTTAAAAGCGCACACGGAAGATAAATTTGCCAAATTAGCGCGTCATTTCGACAAGGTGACAGACGTTCACGTTATTTTAAGCGTGGAAAAATTAGTGCAGAAAGCCGAAGCGACTTTGCATTTTGCAGGGACAAAATTTTTCGCCGAAGATCATAAAGAAAGCATGTACGATGCAATCGATGAACTCGTGGATAAATTAGACCGTCAAATTTTGAAGCACAAAGAAAAACACGCTTCACATTAAAATTCGGAATTAAGGTTTCTGTAGGGAAAAATATGATTTTTCCCTACAAACTAAATGTAGGCGCGAATTTATTCGCGCTTTTTTTATGTTATAAAATAGGGCGAAACGATGCGCTTATTATTGCTAGGCACGCAAGGCTGTCATTTATGTGACGATGCGAAAACACTTTTAGACGAAAATGAAATTGTCGCCGAGATTATCGATATTGCGATTTACGAAAAATGGCAAGCACAATTTGCCCTGATGATTCCTGTTTTATTTCATGTCGAAAGCCAACGTTTTTTAAATTGGCATTTTGACTCCCCTGCCCTGCTTCATTTTATTGAAACTTTGAATTATGACGAATCCATTATTGAATCAAACTGATTTGCCACTTTTTAGCCAAATCAAACCTGAACACATTGAACCTGCAATTGATAAATTATTAGCGAATGCGCAAAAAGTGGTTGCGGAATGTTTAGAAAAAAACAGCCTTTATACTTGGGAAAACTTAGTTGAACCAATTGAAACCGCTGAAGATAGATTAAACAAAACGTGGTCGCCGATTAGTCATTTAAATTCGGTGATGAACAATGATGAATTGCGTGATGCATACAATGCGTGTTTGCCGAAATTGAGTGATTACGCGACAGAAATGGGACAAAATGAAAAACTGTTCCACGCTTACGAATCGATTGTTTCACATGAAACATTTAATAATTTAAGCAAAGCGCAACAAAAAGTGCTAACGAATGCGTTACGAGATTTTAAATTATCGGGCGTGGCATTGTCTAAAAATAAAAAACAACGTTACAAAGAAATTTCTCAACAATTGAATTCAATTTGTAGTCTTTATTCTGAAAATGTTTTAGATGCGACAAATGCGTGGACAAAGTTAATTGCAGATGTAAATGAATTAGCAGGTTTACCAGAAACAGCTTTAGCACAAGCAAAACAAAGTGCCGAGATGTTTCACATGGAACAATCTGAAAAATCAGATTCAATGTTTCACATGAAACCTGCTGAAAGTAATTGGTTAATTACATTGCAATATCCGTCTTATATTGCAGTGATGATGCACGCAGATAATCGTGAATTGCGCCGCGAAGTTTATACCGCTTATGCAACACGCAGTGGTGAAGGCAATTTTGATAATACGCAAATAATGGAAGACATTTTAGCGTTGCGTCATGAAGAAGCACAATTGCTTGATTTTGCAAATTATGCCGAATCATCGCTTGCCACAAAAATGGCAAAATCGACTGATGAAGTGATTTTATTTTTAGAAAATTTGGCACAAAAATCTTTACCGCAAGCGCGTCAAGATGTCGAAGATTTGAAAAAATTTGCGCGTGAAAATTATGAAGTTGATGAATTACAAGCATGGGACGTAACTTATCTATCAGAAAAAATGCGTCAAAAACATTATCAATTGTCTCAAGAAGAAGTAAAAAGTTATTTTCCAGTGCAGAAAGTATTGAATGGATTGTTTGGGATTTTGAATCGTTTATATGGATTGCAATTTTCAGAAATGAAAGAATTTGACCGTTGGAATGAATCGGCTCAATTATTTGAAGCGACTGATAGGGAAGGACAAAAACGCGGACGTTTTTATTTAGATTTATTTGCGAGAAATAAAAAACGTGGTGGTGCGTGGATGGATGATTGCATTGGGCGGCGTAAATTATCTGATGACACTATACAGTTGCCTGTTGCATATTTAGTTTGTAATTTCGCACCACCAACAAATGACACGCCATCGCTTTTAACGCATGACGATGTAACGACGTTATTTCACGAATTCGGACACGGTTTGCATCATGTTTTAACGCAAGTTGATTATTTAGGTGTTTCAGGCATTAACGGCGTAGCGTGGGATGCGGTCGAATTACCAAGTCAATTTATGGAAAACTGGTGCTGGGAAAAAGAGGTTTTAATGTTAATTTCGTCGCATTATCAAACAGGCGAAGCATTGCCTGATTCGTTATTTGAAAAAATGCTCGCTGCGAAAAATTTTCAAGCGGGGATGATGATGATTCGCCAGTTGGAATTTAGTTTATTTGATTTTCATATTCACCGCGATTTCGACCCAAGCAGGGGAGGGCGAATTTATGAAATTTTAAATGAAATTCGTGAAAAAATTTCTGTGTTTCCTGTGCCAGAATTTAATCGTTTTGCACACAGTTTTTCACATATTTTTGCAGGCGGTTATGCAGCGGGATATTACAGTTATAAATGGGCAGAAGTTTTATCGAGCGATGCGTTTTCGTTATTTGAAGAAAAAGGCATTTTTGACGAAGAAACGGGCAGGGCATTTTTAACAAACATTTTAGAAATGGGCGGTAGTGATGACGCGATGAAATTATTCAAAAACTTTCGGGGGCGTGAGCCGTCAGTTGACGCACTTTTACGGCATAATGGCATTATTGGTTAATTTAGCATTCTCACCTTTTATCTTTTAAAACAAACATGAAAGAAAATAATTTTTTAGATAATCAATTTATTATCGCCATGCCAACATTAGCGGATGATAATTTTTCGCATGCCGCAATTTATTTGTGCCAACACAATGCCGATGGCGCGTTAGGAATTGTAATAAATCGTAAGTCGCACATGAAACTTAAAGAAATTTTCATGCAAATGGATATTCCAATTGGTTCAATGATGGCAGCTGAAATGCCTGTTTATTTTGGTGGACCTGTTCAACAAGAACGCGGTTTTGTGTTGCATACAACGGGTGGAAAATGGGCAATTACGCTGCCAATTTCTGACACTATGTCGTTGACAACATCCCGCGATATTATTGAAGCGATTGCAAAAGGAGAAGGTCCAGAACGTTATTTTGTTGCATTAGGTTACTCAGGTTGGAGTAGGGGGCAGTTGGAACAAGAATTTTTAGCGAATTCATGGTTAAACACGCCATTTGGCGAACCAATTTTATTTGATACGCCACCTGATTTACGTTGGAAAATGGCGGCAAGTCAAATTGGAATTGACATCAATAAGCTCACTTTCGGTTCTGGTCATGCGTGACCCATTAGCAAGACAATCGGATGATACATTTTTAGGTTTTGATTTTGGCACCAAAAAAATTGGTGTCGCGGTGGGGCAATTAACAACAAAAACCGCAAACTCATTAGATACGTTACGCTCACCAAATCAAACTCCAAATTGGCAACACATTGAAAAACTAGTGAGAGAATGGCAGCCTGTCGGTTTTATTGTAGGGATTTCACGTCAATTTGATGGAACAGATAATCCCGTTACGCCAAAAATGTTGAAATTTTGTCGTCAATTGAACGGTCGTTTTAATTTACCTGTTTATCAACAAGACGAATCACTTTCAACGTTTGAAGCAAAACAAATGCTATTTGATGATGTTCATGTGAATGCGACAAAATTGTGGGCAGTTCAAGATGAATTAGCCGCACAGTTAATTTTACAATCTTGGTTAAATCAACAAATCACACAATGAGTGACTCAGATTTATTTCGCCAAACCATTGGCAATGTAAAAGTGGTTAAACAAGACAAAGTACCATTGCATGAACAACGTAAGGCGAAACCAAAACCTTATTCAAAACCTATGGAAATGAATTTTGACACACATTTAAATAGACGCGATTCTGAAGAAGTTGAAATTGTTGGTATTTACGATTCGTTGAGTTATTTGTCAGCAGGTTTGCAAAATAGTGTTTTGAAAAAATTGCGCCGTGGTTTTTTTGGAATTGATGCCGAAATTGACTTGCATGGTTTAAACACTAACGAAGCGAAACGTTATTTATTGCACTTTCTGAATAATAGCGTCGAAGAAGGTTGTCGTTGTGTTCATATTGTCCATGGAAAAGGTTATCGCTCATTCGATAATTTGCCCGTGATAAAAAATGAATTAAATCGTTGGTTGCGCCAACATAAAGATGTGCAAGCATTTTGTTCAGCAGGTTCTAAAGATGGTGGTACTGGCGCAGTTTTCGTATTGTTACGGATAAATAATAAATTTGAGTTTTAATAATTTTTCCTGTTTTTCCAAAACGTCATTTTTTCATGGTGTGATAAAATTCGCTCCATTTTTATTTAAAAATACTAAGAGATAACAAGCATGACAACACTCACGCATTCACATTGGTCTTCACGATTTGCGTTCATTTTAGCGGCAACGGGTTCTGCTGTTGGTTTGGGCAACATTTGGAAATTTCCGTATATCACTGGCGAAAACGGTGGTGGGGCATTTGTGGTTGTGTATTTAGCGTGCGTGTTGTTGATTGGCATTCCGATAATGATTGCAGAAACCATGCTCGGACGACGTAGCCAACGCAATCCGATTGAAACAATGGAACTGTTAACCGACGAAGCACAAGCTGATAAAAATTGGCATTATCTTGGTTGGATGGGCGTGATTGCAGGTATTTTGATTTTGTCGTATTACAGCGTGATTGCTGGTTGGGCAACGGGTTATATTTTTAAAGCCTTCACAGGTAGTTTTTTTGATGCTGATGCTACGCAAATTCAAACACTTTTTGAAAATTTCACTGCAAGTCCGATGCAACTCATTTTTTGGCATAGCATTTTTATGGCTGCGACGATGTTTATTGTGGCACGAGGTGTAAATAATGGTTTAGAAAAAGCGACCCGTTTTTTAATGCCCTGTTTATTTGTATTGTTATTTTTACTTGTTGGTTACGCGATGACGACGAACAGTTATCAAAAAGGTTTGGATTTCATGTTCAATTTGGATTTCAGCAAATTAACACGCAATTCGGTTTTGACCGCGATGGGACACGCTTTTTTTACGTTGAGTTTGGGAATGGGCGCGATTATGGTTTATGGCGCGTATTTACCGAAAAATGTATCGATTGCAAAAACGGCTTATTTAGTTGCGGCAGCTGATACGATTGTCGCGTTACTAGCTGGCATTGCGATTTTTCCACTTGTTTTTGAACACGGTTTGCATCCAGCGTCTGGTGCAGGTTTGATTTTCCAAACCTTACCGATTGCCTTTGGCAATATGACAGGCGGCTGGTTAATGGGAATTTTATTTTTCGTATTACTTGTTTTTGCAGCGTTATCATCGTCGATTTCATTGATTGAACCCGCCGTTGCATGGCTGGTTGAAAACAAAAATTTCAGCCGCGAAAAAGCCTGCATTTGGACAGGTTTAGGAACGTGGTTTTTAGGATTAGGCACGGTGTTTTCATTCAACATTTGGAAAGATGTTTTAGTTTTTGACAAAAATGTTTTTCAATTACTCGATTTTTTAACTGCGAATTTAATGCTACCAATCGGTGGATTTTGCATTGCCATTTTCGCGGGTTACATCATGAAACGTGAACACACCGAATCTGAACTCGAAATGCCTTGCAAACCAAGTTATGAAGTGTGGCGAGTGTTAATTCGTTACGTTGCACCTGCATCGATTTTCTTAGTGTTTTTACACGTTGTTGGAGTGTTGTAAATGACGCGCGTTGAAAAAAGCGCGTTGGTAAAATTTTCCGCGCAACAAATGTTTGATTTAGTGAATGACATCGAAAGCTACCCAAAATTCTTGCCGTGGTGTAGCGGCACACGCATTTTAAGCCGCCATGAAAATATCATTGAAGGTGAAATTTCAATTTCAAAAGGCGGTTTTGAAAAAAAATTCTCAACACGCAACACGCTTGAATTTGGCAAAAAAATGACTGTTGAATTACTTGATGGACCTTTTTCGCATTTGTCGGGTGAATGGAATTTTTTACCGTTGCGCGAAGATGCCAGCAAAATTACGTTAGATTTAGATTTTGAAATGTCGGGTATTTTGGCAAACTTGGCATTTGGAGCGGTGTTTAACCAAATTTGTAACACAATGGTCAGTTCATTTACAGCGCGGGCAAAAGAGGTTTATTCACAATGATTAACGTCGAAATTGCCTATGTAAAACCTGAAAAACAAGCCTTGATTTCGATTTCGGTTGCTGAAAATTGCACGGTTTCAGAAGCTATTTTGCAATCGAAAATTTTGGCAGAATTTCCTGAAATTGAGTTAGACGTTGCAAAAGTGGGGATTTTTTCAACACTTTGCACATTAGAAAAAATAGTGGAAAACGGCGATAGAATCGAAATTTATCGTCCTTTACAAACTGATCCAAAAGATGCGCGGCGACAACGTGCTTTGAACAAATAAATTTTTTTCGCAAAGAGTTGGAAACTCTCCGTTTTGCTCCATATCGTTATCAACGATGTTTAACGTTAAGAGGGCAACACAATGAGAACAGACAAATTAACCAGTAAATTTCACGAAGCGATTGCAGACGCGCAAAGTTTAGCGTTAGGCAAAGACCATCAATTTATTGAAGCGGCGCATTTATTATTAGCGTTAATCGATCAAGAAGGCGGCAGCATCAAGCCGTTACTCGCGCAAAGCAATATCAATGTCCCAACACTACGCGCCGACACACTTGCCGCAATCAACCGATTAGCCAGCGTAAGCGGCACGGGCGGTGATGTGCGTTTATCAAACGAACTCGACCGTTTATTAAATATCACCGACAAACTCGCACAAAAACGTGGCGATAATTTCATTTCGAGCGAATTATTTTTGCTCGCGGTTGCCGAAGAAAAATGCGCGTTGACCGAAATTTTCAAGAAACATGGCATTTCAAAAGTGTTGCTTGAATCAGCAATTGAAAAATTGCGCGGCGGTGAAACCGTGCAAGATGCAAACGCCGAAGACCAACGCCAAGCCTTGAAAAAATACACGATTGATTTAACCGAACGCGCTGAACAAGGCAAACTCGACCCTGTGATTGGACGTGATGACGAAATTCGTCGCACGATTCAAGTGTTACAACGCCGCACTAAAAATAATCCTGTGTTAATTGGGCAACCTGGTGTCGGTAAATCGGCGATTGTCGAAGGTTTAGCGCAACGCATTATCAACGGCGAAGTGCCAGAAGGCATGAAACACAAGCAGGTTTTATCGCTCGATATGGCGGCGTTGATTGCGGGGGCAAAGTTTCGAGGCGAATTTGAAGAACGTTTGAAAGCGGTTTTGAGTGATTTAGCTAAACAAGAAGGGCAAGTCATTTTGTTCATCGACGAATTACACACGATGGTTGGCGCGGGTAAAGCCGAAGGTGCGATGGACGCAGGAAATATGCTCAAACCTGCTTTGGCGCGAGGTGAATTACATTGTGTTGGTGCGACGACGCTCGACGAATACCGCAAATATATCGAAAAAGATGCCGCATTAGAGCGACGCTTCCAAAAAGTGTTGGTCGATGAACCGAGCGTTGAAGACACGATTGCGATTTTGCGCGGTTTGAAAGAAAAATACGAAGTGCATCACGGCGTAGATATTACCGACCCTGCGATTGTTGCGGCGGCAACGCTTTCATATCGTTACATTGCCGACCGTCAATTGCCTGATAAAGCCATCGATTTAATCGACGAAGCGGCAAGTCGGATTCGGATGGAAATTGATTCTAAACCTGAGTCGATGGACAAATTACACCGTCGTTTAATTCAACTCAAAATCGAACAGGTCGCGTTGAAAAAAGAAAAAGATGCCGCGTCGAAAAAACGGCTGCAAATTTTGGAAACTGAAATTAGCGAACTAGAAAAAGAATATTCGGATTTGGAAGAAATTTGGAAAGCGGAAAAATCGGCGTTGCAAGGCAGTGCGGCGATTAAAGAAAAACTCGAACAAGCTCGCGCAGAAGTTGAAACGGCACGACGTAGTAATGATTTAGCGCGAATGTCAGAATTGCAATATGGCGTAATTCCTGAACTCGAAAAACAACAAACCGCAGCGGCTAACGTTGATATGTCAAAAATGACCTTGCTTCGAAACAAAGTCACTGAAGACGAAATTGCCGAAGTTGTCTCAAAATGGACGGGGATTCCTGTTTCAAAAATGCTCGAAGGCGAAAAAGAAAAATTGTTGCACATGGAAAGCTATTTGAAACAGCGCGTGATTGGGCAAGATGAAGCCTTGAGTGCCGTGAGCAACGCAATTCGCCGTTCACGCGCGGGACTTTCTGACCCGAATCGTCCGAATGGTTCATTTTTGTTTTTAGGCCCGACGGGCGTGGGTAAAACGGAATTGTGCAAAGCATTAGCTGAATTTATGTTCGATACGCCTGATGCGATGGTGCGAATTGATATGTCCGAATTCATGGAAAAACATTCGGTGGCGCGTTTGATTGGTGCGCCTCCAGGTTATGTCGGTTATGAAGAAGGCGGCTATTTAACGGAATTAGTGCGTCGCAAACCGTATTCGGTGATTTTGCTCGACGAAATCGAAAAAGCGCATCCCGATGTGTTTAACATTTTGTTGCAGGTTTTGGATGACGGGCGTTTGACGGATGGACAAGGTCGCACGGTGGATTTCAAAAATACCATTATCGTGATGACTTCCAACATCGGTTCAGACACGATTCAAGCGTTGTCTGGCGAGGCGTTGTATAGCGTTATGAAAAATGCAGTGATGGATATTGTGGTCACGAAATTCCGCCCTGAATTTATCAATCGAATTGATGAAGCGGTGGTGTTTCATTCGCTTGGACGTGAACAAGTTCGCGCAATTTCGATGATTCAAATTGATTATTTGCGGAAACGTTTGCAAGAACGTGAAATTGGTTTTGAAATTTCCGAAGCGGCATTAGATTTGTTGGGTGAAGCAGGATTTGACCCTGTTTATGGTGCAAGACCGATGAAACGCGCCATTCAACAACAACTTGAAAATCCACTCGCGCAATCGATTTTGAGTGGGCAGTTTGTCGCGGGGGATGTGATAAAAGTCGTTGAGGAAGGCGGGGAGTTGCGGTTTTCGCGGTAAGCAAACATTTTTGTAACAAATAAATAATGGAGACTACCTTAATGTTAGATATTTACAGATGTTACCCCTTGCATGTTCAATTTTCTGGCCCCATTGAATTTGAGCTAACTAAAATTGATGTAAAAGATTTAAGTAATGTGCAGTTAGATTATGCAGTAGCACTTTCATCACTAGAAGATGGTGTGTTGACTTTGGATTTTTTACCAGAGGGCTATCTGTATCAAGTTAGACACGGAACAACATTTTCAGATTTAGGTTTATATTCTCCATCTAAGAATGATGATGTGGAAGAACTTAGAAATATCGTTAAAGAAAAATTTGGCGATTCAATTGACGTTCCTAAAATCAAGCGATAACTTTCTGATTTAAAAAGCGAACAGGAATTGTGAATACTTCTTCTGTTCGCTTTATTATTTAATTTACGGCAACACATCCTGTACCGCATCCAACTTTTTCCAATCAGGAATGGGCGCAACACAATCTTTTTGCGGGACATATTCGGATTGTTCGAGTTTTTTATAACGATGAATGTAGCGCGGGCAATTCAAAAACAAATTCCGAACCGTGATGCGAATAATAAATTTTGCATCAATGTATTCATCCAAAAGCGGGTCATCTAAAACAATGCTTGCTGTGCCATGCAAACGCAGACGTTGTGGATTTTCAAAATCAATAAACAACAAACCGACTTCATGATTTAACGCAATGTTCCCTGTTGTTAAAAACATCCCGTTGCCATCGTAATCAGGAAACGCAATCG
>CAIVBX010000106.1 GCA_903904275.1 uncultured Pseudomonadota bacterium | reverse complement strand
TTTTAGGTAATCCAAATCAAACGATTAACGGGCATCCAAGTGTTAGCGGGTTTGTGGCGGATATGGGGCGGTTGCCGCATTGTTTGCGGGAATTGATTGATGGGACAAATTGCAATCCTGACCCAACAGATGCGGGTTATTGTTCTGATGGCACTAGTCCTGACCCAGATACTTGTTTGGCGACAGCAGGGAATCTTTGGAAAGATAAACTTTATCAGATTGATTCTGCTTGTTCTGACAGTACATACACAACCCAAAATGATTGTGAAATAAATTTAAAAAAATGGATACCCATAACAGGCTTAGGTTATGGCTGGCGAGGTTCTTATATTGAAACAACTAATGACCCGAATAATTCAAATGCGATTACTGACGGATGGGGGAATACAGCGAAATGTTTTGATTTAGCAAATTATCCACAAAACTCAACAATACAAGATACTTGTGAAAGTAACGGTCACAAGTGGTTTGGCTATTCAAATTTAGATGATATTCCACCTGATTTTAATTACGGCTGGTTTTTTGATAATTACACTGAAAGTGGTGAATTAACTATAAAAAGTTATGGGCGTGATGGTTTGCTTGATGAATTAGTGACACCGATGGTGGATTACGACAAAGATTTTCCTGAAAATCCTTCTCCGATGATAAAACTGAACGAATGGAAATCAACTTACACCACAGTTAATGTGAATTTTTATAAGCCTGATGATGTTACGGTATCAACAACGCCTAAAAATAGAGCTGATGTTAATGAATTATTAGCTTGCACTAACTACGGCGGTAATTGGAATGGTACAACGTCATACTGCACAATGCTGTCGGAATATACCGACCTTGAATGCACAGTTGCAAATTTAGGAAGTGGCACAACATGGAACGCAACAACAAAATGTTCAAAAATAAAACCATCAATTTGTCTTGATTTGTATTACATCGACATAAACAGCATACCAAAACGATTGAATTCAAGTACACAAATAAGCAATTTATCGATACAAACAGCATCGTTTTTACTATCTGAAAATTTACCTATCGGACAAGTCACATTTAGAATAACTAATTGTGGTGACGCGACAAATCCGCCAGTAACTTATCCAACAATAGGTCGTGACTTCAAAATCGTGGACATTCTCCCCAACCGTTCACTAACTTTCGATTGGTAGCCAACATGAATAAATACAAACAAAGTGGCATGACGTTAATTGAAATAACGGTTGTTTTGATGTGTTTGATTGCGATAGCGGGCATCGGATTACCTTATATTTACGGGACAGGTCAAAAAGCCCAATGTGAAGCAACTGATATTTCAATGCAAAACATTAAGCGGGCAATTGTAGAAAATTACGCTGTAGATATGTTGGGACACTACCCAGCAAATAAAAACGATGTTAATCGTTACTTAACGTGTCAGTCAGAATTCGCGGATATTTGTGATAAAAGTGATGGTATAAATTACAACTTAACCTGTTTGTTTGAATCATGTGACTGGGATAAATTTGACCCTGCAACAAATGTAGGTTGGCGCGGAGCTTATTTACAAAATAGTGGATTAACCTTGAATGCAGATGATATTGAGCAATTGGACGATTCTTTTAAAGATAAAAATAATGAAACTATTGTTTCAAACTATTATCAACACGTTAATGACAATTTAACGGTTGATAATATCGCTATTTTGGATGCGTGGGGAAGACCAATTGTTTTACAAGTTCCATCACAAGAAGATTGTCAAAATATCATGAATTTGGCGAATTTACCCGAAGAAGGCTATTGTGCAAGATTAGTTTCTGCGGGTTCAGGTGATGGTAAAAAGGCATCTATTGACACATCATTAGCAAATCTTGACACGACAAATTTGATGCAACCCGCAGTTCAAATTGATGATGCAAATCCCCGAACAAATGATGATCGCATTTTATATTTACAAGCTCCCACACCTGCATCAGATTTGAACATACCTTGCGACCAATTGTAGACGGTGTCAGGCGTGGGAATATCAAAATGGTTATAGCGCAAATTTCAATAACGAAATACCAATCCAAATAAAACCGATAGTAGTAACCACAAAACTTGCAGCGGTGTAAATTTTCCAAAATGAATCTTCCCAGAATTTGGGATTAAACGCCGCAATAACAAAAACCATTGGATTGGTAATACCACCTATCACAACCAACCAGCAAGCCGTTACAGATAATGGTACGTTAATTCCGTAAAATCCTAAGCAAAATATCGCCATTAACGCAAAATCGATGTGCGCTCTAATCAATGTTTTATAATCAGGCAAAAATTCGCCTTCAATGCCTTTAATCGGAAACCATCTTGCAAACGTCATCAACCATGCCGTCGCTAAAAGTGCAAAAATCATCAATGCCGCGCCAATTAGTAAAATTTCCATTGTCTTGTCCTCATTTATTTTTTAACTGATGGTTAATTTGTATTATACAGACCAGTCTGTATATGGTTTTTGATTATACTGACCTGTATAGTTACAATCAATTTATTTTTATATCGTGTTTAGTCATGTCATTAACGTTAAAAGAAAGAATTTTAAAAGCCGCAACGGAGCTGTTTTACAGTCAAGGTATCAGGGCTACAGGCGTTAATACGATTGTGAAAGAAGCGAACACAACGAAAATGAGTCTTTACAAGTATTTCCCATCTAAAGATAAATTAGTCGTTGCATTTTTACGGCAACGTGATGCGGATTTTACGGCGTGGTTTGTCGAGCAAGTGAATCAAAAAGCCGATACCGCGCAAGCAAAATTATTGGCAATTTTTGATGTGATTGAAGAATGGATGGCAATTCCCGAATTTCGCGGTTGTGCATTCATCAATGCAGCGGCTGAATTTCCAGTTGAAGGAAATCCAGTTCATCAGGTTTCAGCGGAATTTTATGATAATTTTCGCAGTTATATTACAGAATTGGCACAAGAATGTAGCGCAAAGTCACCAGAAATTTTGGCATTGCAATTAAGTTTATTGATTGAAGGTGCAATTGTTTCAGAACAAATGAAACGTCATTCAGGAACAGCCGCTCATGCTAAACAAGCGGCGATTATTTTAATTGAGGCAAGTTTAAAAAATGAATTCACTACAAACAAAAGCAGCTCATTTGCAACGCGGTGAACAAGCGGAGCAACAAGCCTGTGATTTTTTAATTTCACAAGGTTTGACGCTGATTGAACGCAATTTCCGATGTTATTACGGTGAAATTGATTTGATTATGAAAGACAATAAAACATTGGTTTTTGTTGAAGTGCGTTATCGTAAAAATGTGAAATTTGGTAGTGCGTTGGAAAGTGTCACACGGTCAAAACAAACGAAATTGATTGCTGCAACAGAAATTTATTTAAACACGTTGCAGAATCAAGAACTGCTACCAATGCGTTTTGATGTCGTGGGAATTTTGGGTAACGGCAATTTGGAGTGGGTTAAAAATGCCTTCGATACGTTTTAGGTGTAGCGATTGACGACTTTGACGCTTATTTTTACATTTTAGATTTCCGATTTTTTTCAATAATTTTTCGAATCAAAATATCGACATTTTCCAATTGATGACTATAAACATCCGTTTGATAATTCATCGTTGGTGTAAGCGGTTTTAGCACGGATTCCCCTTTTGAACGGGTATCAATTTGTACAAAACTCGATAATCCTGGGCGCAGCGGATTGGCTTGCAATTCTTCAGCTTTCAAACCAATTCGTACAGGCACACGCTCAACAATGTGAATATAATTTCCTGTCGCATTATCAGGCGGTAACAAACCAAAAACGCTACCTGTTCCCGCGCCAAGCCCTAAAACGTCACCGTGATAAACCACTTTCGAGCCATACAAATCCACCGTAATTTCCACAGGCTGACCAGGTTGCACATTCACTAATTCATTTTCTAAAAAATTCGCTTCGACCCATAAATAATCCAGCGGCACGATAATTAACAGCGATGTTTCTGGATGAACCTGATCGCCAATTTGAATGCTACGTTTAGCAACATAACCTGAAACAGGCGCAATAATTTCTTGCCGTATTTTGTCTAAATACGTCTGTTTAAATTGAGCAATCGCTTGTAACACTTTCGGGTTATCGACAGGAGAAGTGTTGCGAATTAACGCTTCTGCACCACTCAATTCTGCACGAAGTTGAGCCACTTCGGCTTCTTGTTCGCGCACTTGAAACTCGGTATTTTCGATTTGCTGCGCCGACACCACGCCTTCATTTGCAACGCTGCGATAACGTGCTAAATCCCGTTGATTACGATGCAATATCGATTCTTGCGAAACCATTTTTTGCCGTAACATTTCCGATTTGCTAAACAGTGTTTCTACTTCGCGCACATTTTGGGCTAAATTCGCTTCGGCTTGTTCAAGTGTAACTTGCGCTTGCAAGCCATCTAAACGCACCAATACATCACCTTGTTTTACAAATTGGGTATTGTCCACGCGGACATCAATCACTGTGCCGCTAGTTTGCGCTTTAAGTGGAATGAGATTTCCCGCGATATACGCATCATTAGTTACAACAAATTTGTTTGAATAGTGCCACCAATAAAATCCGTAAGCACCTGCAATCAGTAACGCTATCATCGTCACTAAAATCAAATGGTAATTACGGTGTTGCTGAAATTTTAAGCGGCGAGGCGATTTCGCTTTGATATGTTCGTGATTCATTGTTTTTTGCTCGGTAAAGCCTGATTTTCGTAGCCGCCACCAAGGACTTCAATTAACCCAACGACGGATAATAAATGGGCAGTATGTAATTTGCTGTCAGTAAGTTGTTGTTGCAGCAAATCAAATTCGGTATCAATCAAGCCGTCGCGCGAACTTAAACCCGCTTGATAACGGTTTTGCATTAAATTTAATTCAGCTTTTGCCGCTTCAATCGCTCGTGCTTGAGAGGCATCTTGTTCAATGGTTTGCCGCCATTGCGCTATGTTGTCCGCCACTTGTTGCACGGCGATGAGCAGTGTTTGATTGTACGTTTCGACAGCAACATCATAAGCGGCTTGTTGATTTTTCAATTCTGCATCTAAACGTCCACCTTCAAAAATTGGCAATGTCACCGTAGGTCCTATGCCATAAGCGACACTTGCGCCGTGTGATAAAAATAAATCTTTCAAATTTAGACTTCGTAACCCTGCAAAACCCACTAAATTCACGTCGGGATAAAATTCAGTTTTTGCAACTTGAATTAGTTTTGCGGCAGATTCCACGCGCCACAATGCTGCAACTACATCAGGACGATGAGCCAAAAGTCCGATTGATAAAACGTCAGGTAACGGCAAATAAACCGCGACGTGCGTTTCAGTTGCGTGAATGGTTTTTGCCCAGTCGGTTTGTTTGCCTGCTAATGTTGCTAAACGATTGCGTAAAAGTTGCGCTTGCGTTTGAACGCTGACTTTTTGTTGATTTAGCGTTTCGAGTTTTTGTTCATTCGCGTGAACAGGGTCTTGACTGCTCAAACCTTGTTGCCAACGCAAGGTCACAAACTGCAATTTTTCCTGTGCTTTTTCGGTTAATTTTTCGAGTAATTCAACATCTTCTTCCACTGAACACAATTCAATATAATTGCGTGCAATCGCGGTACTTAGCAAAAGTTGTGTCACGGCTAATTCCGAAGCCTGCGCTTGTTCTTTGCCAAGAGCGGCTTCTAATTTGGCTTTGTCTTTATCCCACAAATCCAAGTGGTAGCGAAAAACAGCAGGGTCGATATACGCGCCCGTGAAAGTTTGTCCGCCATTTGAACCATAAAAATCGGTTTTTGAAAAACGCCGTTGATGAAATTCCGCATTCGCATTGATGCTGGGCAACATTTCTGCTTCTTGGAAATCTGCGACCGCTTCGGCTTGCGTTAAACGTGCTGTTGCGGCGTGCAAACTGGGATTTTCTTTCAATGCCGTTTCAATCAATCGATTTAATTCCATGTTATGAAAGTTGCGCCACCATTGAGGTTTTACCCAAGCATGAATGATTTTTTCGGCGTGACTGTTGTCTGTTGCTAAGGTTTGCGTTTGCGGCGAAAGTTGTAATAATTCTGCGCGTTTACTGTCTTCAGGTAGCCACGCACAACCGTTGAGCAGTAACAAAATGAACAAGACGATTTTCATGCTTATGGTTCCTCAATTAAATCTTCAAATTCAACGCGCCGCAGGTCTTTTTTGGCAGTTAATTTTTTGGGAATTGTCGGTTTTGCGAGCCAAACGAGTGCGGCTAAACCTAAAAATAACCATGCTGCTAATCGAAAGGTATCATTTAAACCTAAAATCGCGGCGTGTTGATTGGCAAGTGCGTTCACTTTGGAAATCGCTAACACATCGTGTAAACCAGCGTCACGCAAACGCCCCACGACTTCACGACTTAATGAATCCACAGGTGCGAATCTATCTACTAAACGAATTTGATGTTGCGCGGCGTGACGTTCCCAAAACACACTCATTAACGGCGAAGCCACACTACCACCTAAAACCCGCAACATTCCGCCTAATTCAACGGCTTGCGTTTGCCGTTTTGTGTTTAAACCTGATAAAAACAACGTCGTCAATGGCACAAATAAACCGCCTAAACAAAAACCTTCCAAAACTTGTGACCACAACGGCTGGGCAAAAAAACTACCGCGTTGGAAAAAATCGTAACCACTTGACCATGTGCAATACAGCGCGAACAACAACATATTGATGGATATCAACAGCCGTGCATCAAATTTTGTGGCAAGTTTATGAATCACGCTCGCCATCGGCTTGGCTAAAAAAATCAAAGGCAATAAAACGCTGCCTGCTAAAAATGACGTATAACCCGCGACTGATTGCAAACGTACCAGCAAAACTGATAACAAGCCATAAACCATCATAAATGCCACGCTCAACATCACGCTGCCAATGGCAAAATTGCGTCGCGAGAATAATCGTAAATTCAACAAAGGAGTACGCGCCGTCAATTCCCAAATTACAAAATAGGCGAGTAATAAAACGCCTAAAATTGTTAGCCAAACCAAATATGGCGCGTTATACCAGTCAGAATCTTGACCTTGATTTAATACAGTTTGCAAACATATCAACGCGCCTGCTAATAACAAAAAACCGATGCCGTCGAATGGAATTTTGCGCGGGATATGGATTTCTTCGCTTAATAATGCCCACGTCAAACCAGCGGCTAAAAGTGGTAATGGTACGTTCAAATAAAATAACCATCTCCAGCCGAATTCATCGCCAATCCAACCACCAACCGCAGGGGCAATTGTAAAAGGACTTAACGCCGCCATGCTCCACAAAGCCACGGCAAATGATTTTCCTTCGGGTGGGTATTGGCGCATTAACAATGTTTGGGAAAGTGGAATCGTTAAGCCGCCGAAAAAACCTTGAAAACCACGTCCTAATAAAAACCAAAATAAATCATTCGTGAGAGCGCAAAGCAATGACGCTAATGTCATGATAATCAAGCCGCCTAAATACAAACGGATTTCGCCAACTTTCATCGAAAGCCAACCGCTGATTGGCAGTGATAACGCTAAAGCAATGAAATAATACGTTTGCATCCAAGTCGCGTGGCTTGGACTAACACCTAAATCACCCGCCGCGTGCAATGTGACAGAGGCAAATGCGCCTGTGTTGAATAAAACCAGAATGTTACCAAGCAACAAGCCGAAATTTAAAAAGACAAATTCGATTTTAGTTAGGGCTGGTTTATGCGTTTTGGATGTGTTGAGACTGTCATGTGTCAACGTTGCCCACGCGGCGCGGTCATTGTCATCAGTTTTTTTCACGCTGCCATCTCCTCATGCAAAATAGAATCATATTCTATGTGGATTGCAAGCGTTGTGCCGCGATTAACTTATGAAAATAATTAAAATAAAATCAGTAGTTTAGATTTTTGAGGGGGAAAATAATGGAAATGATTACACGATAAAATCACTAAATATCGTGCGTTTACGAAATATCGTGATTTTTAATTTTTGTAAATACCCAGTTTTAACATTCGTGAACGCAAGGTATTTGGATTCATGCCTAAAATTGCCGCCGCGCCTTTAAAACCTGAAATTACCCATGATGTTGTTTCAAGCGTTTGTAAAATATGTTCACGCTCGACAGTTTCTAACGTTTTCAATAGATTCGTTTGCAAATTAGACGTTGAAGAAGTTAATAACGGTTCAATTTTTAACACGTTCCCCTGTGACAAAATCACCGCGCGTTCGATGACATTTTGCAATTCACGCACATTGCCTGCCCAATGATATTGCTGCAAATTTTCTAAACTTTTTGCATCAATACTTTTTAATGGTTTGCCGAATTTTTTGGCATAACGTGGCAAGAAAAAATGTGCTAACAACGGAATATCCTCGACTCGTTCGCGCAAGGCTGGAACGTGAACGGGAAACACGTTCAGTCGATAATACAAATCGGCGCGAAATCGTCCTAATCGTACTTCTTCGGCTAAATCTCGATTCGTCGCGGCAATCAAACGAACATCCGTTTTAATCGTTTCACTTCCGCCAACTCGCTCAAATTCTTGTTCTTGTAAGACACGCAATAATTTTGTTTGTGCCGATGGTGATAATTCGCCCACTTCATCTAAAAATAAACTGCCGCCATGTGCGAGTTCAAAACGTCCTTTTCGTTGCTGAGTTGCACCTGTGAACGCGCCTTTTTCATGTCCAAATAATTCACTTTCAATCAAATCCGCAGGTAATACCGCGCAATTTATTTTCACCATAATTGACGCGTGGCGGTCACTAAATTCATGGATTGAACGCGCTAATAATTCTTTGCCTGTACCTGTTTCACCCAGCAATAAAACTGTCGTATCTGTTCGTGCCACCATATGAATTTGCTCTAAAACCGTCCGCATGATTTTTGAGCCGCTGACAAAATCGCTGGGATTGTGGTCATCGTTAATCACTTCTTGCAAATAACCTTTTTCTTGTTGCAATCGGTCTATTTTTTTTTCGGTAATGTAACGGTCATTCACATCACGCAAAATCAGAGTGAAAAATTTTTGTCCGTTAATTTCGAGTGGTGAAAATGTTGCTTCAATCACAAATTCTTCGCCGTTAATTCGACGTGCGCTCAAACCTTCAGAAATCCACGTTTGATTTTTTGCGGTCTGATCAAAGCTCAAAAATTGTTGAAATAAAGCGTGACAATGTGGCGGGATAAAATGGGTAATCAATTGCCCAATAGCAAAATCGGTAGCGCACCCGAAAATCCGCACCGCTGCCGCATTAAATAACGTGATATGAAAATTTTGATCTACGGTAATAATCGCATCCATCGCAGATGCGAGAATTGATGAAATGCGCTGCTCACTTTCTGAGAGAGCTTGCATGATAAGACGTTGTTCGGTACGGTCGCGTTGTGTTTCTACAATTGCCACAACGTCACCATGTTCATTGCAAATTGTTCCTGCGTCGATAACCAAATAAAGTCGCCGCCCATCGGGCATTAAACACCAATTTTCGGCATGGTAAATGTCACTTTGAGAATTAAAATTGCTGACTTGTTCGTACAATCGTGTCATATCGCCAAGCGTGCTGTCGAGCAATAAATCCGCTAAACATGGACGATTTTCTGTATAAAAACCGCGCCAATGTTCATTTGTATCCATCATTTGTGTTGCTTTCAAGCCTGTCAGTTGTTCACAGGCTTTGTTCCAAATAACTACTTGATGTTGGGCGTTTAATACAAATGCTGAAACAGGCATATTTTGTAATAAATTTTCAGCCGAAATAATCATGCGACGTTTTCTAGGGGAAAAGGTAGATAAAACTTGGCTAATAACCTGTTTTGAATTTTGCCATTCCTATGGATAAGTTGATGGTTTGCGATTCTAACGAGCCAGCCGCCGCGGCGATTTCTTCTACCATCGCCGCATTTTGTTGCGTTACATCGTCCATTGAAGTAATTGCTTGAGAAACTTGAGCAATCCCTGCATTTTGTTGTTCCGAAGCACTAGCAATTTCGGAAATGATGCTAGTTACACTTTGAATAGAATTTACAATGTCGTGCATGGTTCTACCCGCATCTGTGACTTGTTTGCTACCGCTAGATACACGTTCCCCGAATCGCTGATTAAACGTTTAATCTCTCCCGCCGCATTTGCTGCACGTTGCGCCAAATTACGAACTTCAACTGCGACAACGGCAAAACCTTTCCCTTGTTCACCTGCACGCGCCGCTTCAACCGCCGCATTCAATGCCAAAATGTTAGTTTGAAAAGCAATATCATCAATAACAGAAATAATATCGACAATACGCAATGATGATTCGTTGATATTTTCCATCGTACTAACCACCTGTTCGACAACTAAAACCCCTTTATTTGCTGTTTCTGTTGCGCCAAACGCGAGCGTATTTGCTTGTTTTGCATTTTCGCTATTATGCCGAACAGTTGATGTTAGCTCCTGCATACTTGCAGCTGTTTCTTCTAAACTTGCGGCTTGTTCTTCTGTGCGATGCGATAAATCATTATTACCTGTCGCAATTTCTTTTGCTGAGGATGAAATAATGTTGGTCGAGCCTTTAATTTCATCTATCAATGTTTTTAGATTTTCAGTGGTGATGTTCATACCCGTTTTTACTTGACCAAAAACACCAGGATAATCTTTAGTAATCGATTGCGTTAAATCGCCTTTTGCCAACGCATTTGCAATACATAACACGTCATTAAATGCCTCATCACAGGTTTCAACTAAATTGTTTAAGTTAATTAACATAGACTTAAACATGAAATCATATTTAGTCGTATCAGCACGTTTTGAAAAATCACCTTTTTCACCTGCTACAACTAATGATGAAATTTCATTGTTAATTGAGAGGAGCTTTATTTTCAAAGCAACCACTGCATTTGATACCTTCGCTTTTTCATTAGGGAGATTTTCCATATCTTCCGAAAAATCTCCCTGACCATACTTATTGAGAATGTCTACAATACGCAATTTTACTGCGATATGACCACCTACCATATCATTAACATTCAGCCATTGTTCTGTAAGAGCCGTGAAACTTTGACGTATTCATTCTTTCACTACTCCAGCCATCAACATGTTTTTTAGACATCATCTCTTGAGCATGAATAAATTCAACAATTGTCCCTTGCATTACCTGCATAGATTTCAACATCTCCCCCGCTTCATCATTGCTACTAGTATCTATCGTCGAACCCAAATCCCTAATGGTGTTGCCGCATAAATATCCCAGGCTTTGTTGAGTTCTATTTCTAATTTTTCAATTAGTTCGATATTTTTAATCGATTCATCTTTAAAAATGATGCTATTTGCGATGGTAAGTCTTTCCTTTGTCAGCTTGTCTCTTATATTTCCTAATTCTCTTGTGGAAACTAGCTTGTTTGTATAAATACTCTCTACGCTATTATTACACTGGTTTATTCCGACTAATCCAAATCTCCATTTGTAACTAATAAAACACCAGACATAAAACTAACCAACATGATTAAACGTAGTTTGATTGTTGAATTGTTAAACATTTTTCGCTCACTTTAATTATGTTAAAAATACTCTCAATGAGAAGTGATAATAAGTTCTATTTCTAGCAAATAATAAGCCAAATTTAACATCATAAGTTGAATGTATCTCGAAAAATATCCCTTATTGCGAGGTGATGTCAATGTATTTTATTGAACATCTTTGAACAATAAAAAAGCCGCTAACCCTTTCGAGTTGCGACTTTGTGAATTTTAATAAACGTCTTTGAATCTATATTTGGTGGAGGCGGGGGGAATTGAACCCTGTTGAATACTCATAAAATCAACCATCTATAAATAAAAATTACCATTGCTGTGCCGATTCTAAAAGTTATTGCTATAAAGTCAACATTTCAAGTAAATCGCCACGTCTAAATGTTGCGGATAATTGTTGTAATGAAATTTCTCTTTCACCATAGCATGAAACTAATGCACGTTCTATTTTTGAAATTGCGTTTCGATAAAATTCATCGTGCCGTATTTCAAAGGTCGAAAGCAAATCTTTAAAATTTCGGTGTGAAATTTCATCAAACTTAATACCCTGCTCTAACAACAAATTACTTCCTATCAACATACTGATGTAATGCGACGCATAAAGTAAAAAATTGGTCGAATTTTCAGGTGTCATTTTTTTACGTTGTGTTTCCACCATGCGAAAAATAATAACCGCTAAAACCGCTTGCGACGCATTCAAATTATCAAAAATTTCAGTGTAAAGTTTATCAAAATGTTCTTTGCGTCTAAATTTAGCTTGATGTGGTTTTTTGCGCCAAATCGCCAACACCGATTCCGCTACAATTGAACTCGTCACAACATTAGAACCGCTGCCACCTTCTTCACGTTGGCGTTTGTAGGTATAACCTAAACTTTCAATGCCCGTTTCAAGTTGCTTTTGCAACGAATCGTTTGAATGCAAATCACGCAAATCAACAGGGTTTTGGCTGTTGGTCGCGTAAGTAATATCTCGAATAAAATCCTTTTCGGTTTCTGCTAACTGATAAATCCGAATCATGACATACGCAGATTCAGGCGGAATTTTCGTGTCGCTTAACGTTTCTTGAATTGTGCGACACGTTTGCCCGCCGTTGATAACCTGCATATTTTTGATTTGAACTTGAAAATCTTCTTTTTGAAAGGCGTTGTAATCAAATTTATCGCAAACAACCGTAATGCCGTTATTGTAAAAATAAAATTTATCCGATTTGCTCGGATCAGTCAGCGTGTCATGAATAGCTAAATTAACTCGATTAGAATGCAAACCTAAATAACGACGGATATTGCGCTCAAGCAATTTATCACCGTGTTGATTAAATAGTCGTTGAATTTCTTGCGCCGATACTCTGCCAACTAACACGCGCATAAAATTCATATCTTCAACAATCGCTTTACCGTTCAAAACTAATTGCGTGTCTACTGATTTGCTACGCTGCAAAATGCTGACAATCGATTCATGATTAAAATGCGAAAAATGCACTTTATCACCGTAACTTTTTGTTGCTTCATCGAGCCATTGTTGCGCGGCACTTGTCCAGCTTGCACCGTTGTTGCATAAAATCACTCGCACGGTCGGAATGTAACCGTCGCCAATTAACGAGCGAATCTCCTCAATTTTCGGGGCAATTTTTGGATTTAGAGCAACTTTGCGGCGTGGGTCGAATAACACTTGAATTGTGCCAATGGCTTTTTCAATTGCATTTTCAGGAAAGTTTGCCGAACCTGATAAATCTTTGACTTTGTATTTAGCTTGAAAAATGGTGACTAAAAATTCACCGTCTTCAACTTCACCAATAAACAAGCCATCAACACCCGCATCGTTACCGCCATCAGTTAATAATTCAACCGCATCTTCAAGTTCAATATCGAGAACTGTTGCCATGCACAGCAACACAAATGCACTGGATTTTTGTTTGTTAATATCACCTTCTGGGAACCAATCAGGATGTTGTTCAATGATTTTAGTAATTCGCTGGTCGATAATGCTGACGTTAATGTTCATAATCGAATCCAATGCCTAACTGTTCTGTTTTGAATAAAGTAATCATGTATTTTCAAGTAAGGTCGTTTATTAACGACAAGCTGTTTTTTTACAGGTATCAAGTAGCAAATGTAATTCTAAAAATGGCTGGAGTAGTATTATCAAAACATTACGCCCGTTAGAATTATATGTCTGAAAAATGCGAGGCGTTGTTGAAGTGGGCGGCGTGTTTGGATGACTTTCAGTAGTGTGTTAAAACTTTAAAGTAAATTTAATACTTTTATACGTTGGTTTTATACCCCCAACTTTTACATTCATCGGCAAATCATTCTAGCTCTTTTCCAAGATTTAGAGCTTTAGCTAAACCATAAAAAACTTGATATTCCATTTCAGTTTTTATCTTCGGAGAAATGTTGGCGTAACTTCTATCTTTAAAACACCAATGAATAAAAGTCTTATGATCTTCTGTTTTTTCTATATAACAAATAACATTTAAGTCAAATAGAAATTGTAAAAATACATTTGCCGTTACG